>JBHYDF010000002.1:17888-126151 GCA_051861145.1 Nostocaceae cyanobacterium | reverse complement strand
AGGAGTTAGGAGTTAGGAGTTAGGAGTTAGGAGTTAGGAGTTAGGAGTTATAAAAATTTCCATAATTCATAATTCATAACTCTTAACTCATAACTCATAACTCTCACTTACATGTCGCCGTTGCGAAATGCCAGAACAAAAATTACAGCAGGGCCAGCTAACATGATCAATGCTACAAACAGCAACTGGAAAATCACTTCCCAATTGATATTGGCTAAAGCTTCAAACATTTTTCCTCTGTCCTCCCAATCATTAAGCTAAAAATTCTAAGCTTGTGTTGTTAAACTTGGTTTTTATCATATCCGGCAATAGCCTATACAATTTAATTTACTTAACAAAATTATAAGAAAAAACATAAAACACTAAGCATTAGACTAAACGGTTTAGTCTAATGCCCTCTGCACATAGATTTGTAGTTAAGCTTATGTTCCAACTCGTAATATTATTTTTAGGAACTTTTAGGAGTTTGTTCTCAGACTAAACGGTTTAGTTTTATGTTACACATCTTTTAATACTACCCCAGTAAGAAACTTACAACAAACAACTTACATCCAACTAGCAAAAACAAACAACCAATCTAGAAAAGGCTTAAAAAATGGCAACTTGGCAATGTGTAAAGGAATGTGGCGCTTGCTGTCATCTAGATCCAGCATACCGTCCAGACTTGAATCTGTATTTGTCACCAGAAGAATTGGAACAATACCTCAGCATGGTAGGTGAAGGGGGATGGTGCGTAAATTACGACCATACTACACGCGAATGCCGTATTTATCCTAACCGTCCGCGTTTTTGTCGCGTCGAAGCAGAGGTGTTTCAAGATATGTACGGTATTGAACCGGAAGAGTTAAACGATTTTGCGATTGAATGCTGTCAACAACAGATAGAAGGCGTTTATGGCGATCGCAGTTTAGAGATACTGCGCTTTGACAAGGCTGTTGGTATTGAAGTTAGGAGTTAGGAGTTAGGAGTTAGGAGTTAGGAGTTATGAAAACTCCTAACTCCTAACTCTTAACTCCTAACTCTTTTGCCCACAGGGTTGCAATTTGTAACAGCAATCTGAGAAAATGAGAAGAATATGAAAAGAACCTAGTAAAAAACTACTGCCTGTGAAACTTGATTCTGCACCCGTAAGCCTAATTGGTATATCTCAACCAGAAGATCAGCCTGAACTCAAAGATACAACTGACTGCAACACAAGTATTACCACAATTGACTCTACCTCTGATATAGATGTCGATTGTCCTCGTAAGCAGTCAACTTTAGCAGTATTCGCCACTACCTTTATAACTATCTTTCTTGCAGAAATTGGCGATAAAACACAGCTATCTACCCTGTTGATGAGTGCGGAATCTCATTCGCCGTGGATAGTGTTTATAGGGTCTGCGGCTGCACTAATAACTACCAGCTTATTGGGTGTACTTTTAGGTAGTTGGATTGCTAGCCGCCTCTCTCCCAAAACTGTGAACAAAGCCGCAGGGGTAATGTTGTTACTGATTTCCGTCATGCTGATTTGTGATGTAGTCATTGGTTAATAGTTAATAGTTAATGGTTAATGGTTAATAGCAATGAACTATTAACCATGAACCATGAACCATGAACAAAGGATAAAATTTATGGACTGGCATCTTTTAGGATTGAGCTTTATCACAGTTTTTTTATCAGAGTTGGGCGATAAAAGTCAGCTAGCCGCGATCGCGCTTTCAGGTCGCTGTCAATCTCCACGTGCTGTGTTCTTTGGCACATCTAGTGCATTACTATTGACCAGCCTTTTGGGAGCATTAGCGGGGGGTGCGGTAGCAGAATTATTACCTACCCATTTGTTAAAAGCGATCGCGGCTGTGGGATTTGCGGTACTTGGCGTCCGCATGTTGTTTTTTAACAATGAAGAATAGTCATTAGTCATTAGTCATTAGTCATTAGTCATTAGTCCATAGTCAAAAGAATAGATAAGTAAGTAGGCGAGAATAAACAATGTGTTTGTAAATAAAAGTGACATCCTTCCCCACCATAATCGCAAAGATTTGGTGGGGGAGGATGTCACAAACCTTGAACGTTAACCAATGACTAATGACTAATGACTAATGACTAATGACTATTGACTATTATTTTGCCAACACCAAGCCAAAAGCGTACCACCTGCTACTAGCTTGACTGCTTCTAGTAACCAGTAACCGCCGTGCAACATATTCATATTTGCTGGAATTTCCGCTGCTGTCTGAAATAGGTTGAGTTGCATTCCGATTGCTGACATTTGCGGTGTTAAGAAATATGTACTCACCAACGATATAGCTAGCAGTAACACAGATAAAACAACACTACTGATACGCCAGTGAGATTGGCTTTTGCTTAGAGCTAACACACCAGCTAATACTAAACCAGCACACAATAATTCAAGGCGATTAAAATTCCAAAAAATTACATAGCCTGCTGTTGCAAAACCAGCTTGTGTCATCATTCCAGAAAGGTATAAACTAGGCATAATTACCCAGTCTAAAATCAGGCTGGCGCTTAGCCAAAAGCCTAAAGTCAGCAGGACAACATTTTGCCAAATCGGACGCTTGATTCCGAAGCTAGAAATAGTATTCATACGAAATTAATAATTGCTTGTGTCTTATTTCTAGTTTCTAACTTAACAAAGAACTTTGACAACAAATATCAATTATCTTTTACAAAGTAATTGCCATCTCCCCAAATTAATACGCCTAGCGGCTCATCATCACTTATCGCCATTATTTTTTCAATTTTCAATCAGTATTAAGAATATTTGCAAATATATAAAAAATAACAAGATAAGTGACTTTTTAACGATAAAATATACATAATTTAAGTGTTAAAAATCAAAATCTAGAGTCAGCTTGTAATCTGCTCTAAGTGTAAATGGATAGAGCAATGCGCGTTGTAGTATTATTGGGCACAGCATTGGCTTGGTTAATCGCAACAGAAAGTTATGCACCTCCTAAAAGTCAAGCGGTTCAGTTGCGAGATGGGAAAGTATATTTTGTTCAACCGCCGCGCCTTGTGGAAGCAACGACTACCTACAAAGATGTGAATGTCTGGGGTGCGACATACTACTTTACCATCAGCGTGCCGGAGAATGCTGGAGAACCACTACAAAAGATAACGATTAACCAGCATGAAGGAGTAGACTATATTCGCTTTGACTTGGAAGAGACTTTAGCCTTTGAAGGGACGCGGGATGATGAAGGGCAAAAATTGGAATTAAAAGATGTGACAAGCGATCGCAAGACGCAAACAGTAACGCTGACATTTTCTCAGCCAGTACCTCCGGGTAAAATTATTACAATTGGTCTGAAGCCTGTACGAAATCCCTTTACTAGCGGGGTTTATCTATTTGGAGTCAAGGCTTTCCCAGCGGGTGAGAAACCTTACGGTCAATTTCTGGGTTATGGAAGGTTGCAGTTTTATAGTCCCAGTATCGACTCGTTTTTTCACGGGTGGTAAAACCAAAATTTCAGCGCAGTGCTACAAATCCAACTTGCTTGACAAATTTTTGCCCCTCATTACTCAAAAGCATATTTGCATAAGCAACGCCCGCCTGTTCATCGAGTTTACCATCTCGTTTGATGACTACAAACAGCCGTCTGGTAATGGGATAAGAGTCATTTGCAAAAGCAGTTTGATTGACAGTAGTGCAGACGGGAGAATCAGCACAGGGAGACACAAAAGGTGAATTAGCTTCCTTAGCTAAAGGGAGAACACGAACTTTGTTTTGATTGATTGCTTCTGAGGCTGTAGCATAACCGATACCACCAGGAGTCGTGGCGACTTTGCCAATAGACTCAGTAGTTTCTCGCACTTCCTGTACAGTTGCTGCAAATGATTTTTTTTCTAAAACTTTTTCATAAAAGAAATCCACTGTACCGCTAGACTGAGGGTTACGACTGAAAAGAGCGATCGCCACATCAGGCCCACCGACTTCCTTCCAGTTTGTAATTTTTCCAGTGAATATATGCTGTACCTGTTCCAAGGTGACACCTTTCAAACCTTGAGTTATCAATTCAGGATGAACATACAAAGCAATTCCATCAATAGCAACAGGTACTTGTTCTAGTTTAAAATTACGCTTTTGCGCTTCCTGAAACTCCTCGTCTTTTACAGGACGGGAAGACTGGGAAAAACTTAACTGGCCTTCAAGTAGCATTTGAATACCCTCACCAGATCCAGGCTTTCCTGTTAGCGGCTCAGTATAACGCAATTGAAATTTAGGATGAGCTACTTGGATAGCCACAAGTATAGCTATATTTCGCAGTGGAGCAAACGTTGTAGACCCACCATAATTGAATGTTCCTTCTGGTACATTAGCCACATCAGCTACAGTACGGTAGGTGGTTGCAGTAACACCTTGAACAGGAGGTTGAATCGAAGCAGATGTAGTGGGCGAAGAGGAAGAAGTGCTACTAGATGTATTTTGATTGTAGGAGGATACTGTTATTGATTTGGGCTTAAAGATAAAATAGCCACCACCTAAAACCAGCAATGCAACCCATGTAACCTGTACCCAAACTACAAGTGAAATATTACTGCGTCGTCGTAATTTGTGACCGCAGTAGCTACACATCTTGGCAGTTTGGGGGTTTAGGCTTCCACAATTATGGCAAATATTTTTATACCCACTGTTCATAACGCCTCATACCCTCTGATGTCACTCTGATGAAATAAGGCTGCACACTAACAAAATTCCTGTTTTTATATGTTCTCAAAACAAAAGTGACAAAGTAGGGACAAAATTTCATCCCTTTAAGATTTTCTTAATAACCTTTTCTTAACCAATTCATTTTATGGTTAAACCTCACGCAGAGGCGCAGAGAAAACTTTGCGCCTTTGCGGCTTTGCGTGAGATTTTCATTTCTCCTTAAACGTCCACACACCATCATCCCAATCTGCATCTGATGGCGGTTTTTGCAACCAATATTGACAACGCTTCAGGTGCATCATCGCCGCTTGGTCATTTGGATCAATATCTAAGACTCTAGCAAACTCGTTTTTAGCAAAGGTAAACTGGCGATTGAGATAAAAATACCGCCCTTTATGATATTGTTCAATCACTTGCAACTTTTCGCTACTTACCGGATCGCTACGCAAGCCTACCAATTCGTATATGGCAACCGGTTCATTTCTGCCTTTAACACGAATGTAATCTAATTCTCTCGCCCAGATGTTGTTTTGACACGGCTGGTATGTTTTATCACTAATAATAATATCGCAGCCATACTGTTTACTAACACTCTCCAATCGTGAACCAAGGTTTACACCATCTCCAATCGCGGTGAATTCCATCCGCTTGCTAGAGCCAATATTTCCACTGATAACTATATCTGAATTTATACCAATACCAATATTAATGCGTGGTTTGTTATCTGCATGACGACGAGTATTAAATTCTTGCAAGCGACGGCGCATTTCTAAAGATGTTTGTACCGCCATCCAAGCGTGTTCTTGTAAAGGTAAGGGGGAACCATACACAGCCATGATGGCATCACCGATATACTTGTCAAGGGTGCCTTTGTATTTAAAGACAGCTTCTACCATTGACTCGAAATATTCGTTGAGCATACTTACCACTTCTTCCGCTTCTAGATTTTCCGTTAAAGTGGTGTAGCCGCGAATGTCTGAGAATAAAATTGAAACTTCTTTGCGATCGCCACCCAGTTTCGCATCATCCAATTTCAGTAATTCTTCTGCTAACTCCTGAGTCATGTAGCGATACATTGTACTCTTGAGGCGCTTTTCATCACTTATATCATCCATGACTACTAACGCTCCCTGTGCTTGACGTTGCTCGCTAGCATCAGCAATTGTATTTATTGATAAATTAATACTACGCTGTTCTTTGTCGTTAGAAAGTAGGGTGCGGTCAGGATAATATTGTTCTAGGTATTTAGCGTCTGCTGCGTTTAAAGCTTCCTTACACCATTTGCGAAAGTTGCCTTCTTTTATACGGATAATATCAGTAATTAACCTACCTTCTAGACGGTCTTCTACTCCCCAACCTAATAAACGTTTGGCGCTATCGTTCGCGGCTATAATGTGACCAGCTTTATCTGTAGAAATTACGCCATTGGAAAGACTGCGGAGAATGTCCCGTTGCATTTGTGCTTGTTGCTTGATTGTGGCGAATAACTTGGCGTTTTGCAATGCTACTCCCGCTTGGATGTTAAAAGCTTCCATGAACTCTTCATCATTACGGTCAAAACTCGCTCGAAAGCATTCGGGAGCATCTGGCCAGTGTGCAGGATTATAAGCTGGAAAATCAGCAGATTTCTTTTTATTTACTAGCTGCGTTACACCAATCAATTCGCGATCGCTGTTAAACACGGGCATACATAGTAAACTACAAGTACGATAGCCATTTTGCTGATCCATTTGTTTGGCTGTATCGGAGTCTGGATGGTCGTACAAGTCAAAGGGAATATTCAAAGTTTTCCCCGATGCTGCAACTTTACCTGCAAAACCTTTACCGATAGGAACCCGCAATTCTTTAGTTAAACCATCGTCTTGGGTAATTTTCGTCCATAACTCATGGCGATCGCGATCTATCAACCATAATGTACTGCGATCGGCGTTCATCAATTCCTTCGCTTCATCCATCACCCGTTTGAGGGTGTCTTCTAAATCCAAACTACTTTGACTCAAAGATTTTATCGCTTTCATCAACGCCGCTGCGGCTCTTTGTTTCTGAGTAGCGACATAAAAAGAGCGTGACGATTCTAATATCAGACGAATAGAAGGAGCAAATTCTTGAAATAACTCTTCGTCAGCACTGGTAAAACCTTTAATATCAATACGTTCTGCCAGTGGGATATTGTGATTATTATACTTTAATTTATTCAGTAATTGTACTACTGCCACTAATTGACCTTGCTCGTTCAAAAGTGGCAAAGCTAACATTGTATAAGTGCGGTAGCCGGTTCTTTTTTCTTGTTCTTGGGCAAAATAAGAGCGAGGATCGCTATAAAAATCGAAAGGAATATTGATAACTTGCTTATAAGTAGCGACTTCACCAGCAATACCCTTATCTGCGGGTATGCGAATTTCTAAAGAGCGATCGCCTTCCCCTTCCGCAAGAATTGACCACAACTCTTGTTTTTCTTCATCTAATAAAAATATCGTCGTCCGGTCTGCCCCCAGTAATTCCCCGGTTTTTAAAGTGATAGATTGTAACATTTCTTGCAAGATTGTTTCAAACCCTTGTGAGTCCAACATGGACAGAGTTTGATTAACAATTTGTAATTTTTGTTCTACTTCTTTAACAACTTGTTTAAAAGTATCCTGGGTGAGGGGAGCAAGAAAAGTAGAAATAGTTCCTTGTGTTTTGGCTAGAGTGCCTACAGGAGCAATGTTTGGCGGGAAATCGCGGTTTTGAGGATTACGAACACCAATAATTAAATCGGCGGCTTCACCGCAGCTACTTTGTTGAACTGACATAAGTAATTTTTGATATAGATAAGGGTTTTATGTGTTTATAAATATCATCAATAGATATGTAAAGGATGTTACCAGCAAAGCTAGATAAACATTATCCACAGTTTAATCGCTCATTAGTCATTAGTCATTAGTCATTGGTCATTGGTCATTGGTCATTAGTCATTTGTCATTGGTCATTGGTCATTTGTCATTTGTCATTGGATTTTTCCCCTAGTCTCTAGCCCCTCTAACCCCTACTAGCCCAAGCGCCCAAGCGCCCCTAGTCCCTAGCCGAAAGGCGTTGGCAATGCCATAATTGCGACAGGTAAATTGCTTTTTTGAGATGGAAATCTTTACTATTGGACATTCCAATCACAGCATTGAGGCATTTATTACATTACTGCACAAGCATGGAGTAACGGCTTTGGCGGATGTGCGATCGCATCCCTACAGTCGGTATTTACCTCATTTTAATTACGCAGAACTCAAGCCAGCTTTACTTAATGCAGGGATTCAATACGTATTTTTAGGCAAAGAATTGGGAGCAAGACCTAATGATTCTAGTTGCTATGTTGATGGTAAAGCTGTGTATGAAAAAATTGCATCTACTCAACACTTTACAGAGGGTATTCAGCGGATATTAAAAGGAGCAGAAAATTATAAAATTGCTCTGATGTGTGCCGAACAAGACCCGATTACCTGTCATCGGTCGATTTTAATTTGTCAACACCTGCAAAAATTTAACTTAAATATTAATCATATTCTTAAAAATGGAAATTTAGAGTCCCATTCTTCATTAGAAGAAAGACTTTTAGAATTACATCAGCTAAAATCGCCTCAGCAAGTTCAATTGTCTTTGTTTAGTGATTTATCATTTTCTCAAGAATCAAATCATAATTATTCTAGGGAAGAATCTCTCCAACTTGCTTACAAACGCCAAGGTGAGCAAATCGCCTATGTAGAAAAAACAGAAAATAAGCATGAATAAATCAATGAATTTATTTACTATTGGTTTTACTCAAAAGACCGCTGAAAAGTTCTTTGATACTCTCGTTAATGCTGGAGTTAAGCGAGTTATCGATACACGACTTAATAATGTTTCCCAATTAGCAGGTTTTGCTAAACGTGCAGATTTGGAGTATTTTTTACGAAAAATCGGCAATATCGAATATATCCATATCCTAGATATGGCTCCAACAAAGGATATTTTGGATACTTACAAGAAAAAAAATGGTGACTGGGAAACCTATGAAAGCAAGTTTTCACAGTTAATGAAAGAACGGCAAATTGAAAAGAAAGTTTCAGCAGAACTTTTAGATGGTAGTTGTTTACTTTGCAGTGAAGCCAAACCTCATCATTGCCATCGTCGCCTGGTAGCTGAGTATTTGCGTGACAAATTGGGAAATATAACCATATGTCACCTCTGATGATTATATGGCTCAAATTATCTGTTTGGCTAACTCTAAAAAATATGGCGATCGCTGTATTGCGGGTATCGAACTTTCTACAGGTAAATGGATTCGTCCTGTCACGAATTTAGAATACGGCCAAGTTCCCAAGGAAATGTGTTTGATAGATGGTGAAGAACCAAAGCTACTGGATATTTTAGAAATTCCTTTAATAGACACCTGTCCTGGTTACGAGTTTGAAAATCGCTTAATAGTGCATGGAAAATGGCAGAAACTTGGACAAGCTTCTATTTCTGATCTAATTCAGTACAGTGAACCAGAAATCATTCACAGTTATTGGCAAAATTCAGTTCCCTTTTCCATTCTAGAATCACTGCCATATCACCAAAGACGCACATTACAACTAATTAGAACAACGAAATTTAAATTATCTTATTATCAACGCAGTGGAAAGTGGGAAGCCAATATACTTACAGCCAACAGACAGCGAATGAAAGCTACAATTACAGATTTAGCTTTGATTGATAAACTCAACCAAGGAATAATTATTGGCAATGAATGTTTAGTAACTATCAGTTTAGGACAACCTTGGCGCAAAACAGACTTAGAAGAATTTGCTTGCTGGAAACTGATAGCAGGCGTAATCGAATTATCTCAGTCAGACTTAATATTAGTAGAAATGCAGCGGATAGGCTGGAGTATAGACCAAGGACGCTCATATTTACAACAAACATACAACAAGCGATCGCGTCAACAATTAACTACCCCTGAAATCACCCAATTCTTAAATTACCTCAAATCCCTCCCCACTCCCACCTTCGGAATTAAAAATTAATAATTAAAAATTAAAAATGAAAATTGAATCAGTTTTTAATTCTACATTTTAATTTTTAATTAAGCGAAGCGTTGTCCCCACTCCCCGTATTTCTTGAGAGTAGATTTATCTCCGCGTAAGTAGCACCGGGGAGAGGTCAATTTTTGCCACTCACTCTCTGAGGCTTTGCGGCTTTGCGGTTTTGCGTGAGATAAACTCATACCCTTAATCAGCAACACCCAATTTTCAACTACCCCTGGCAATATCCGCAACAACTTGAAGAATAGCTTGAGCAATTACATCCGAAACTTCCTCCTGAAGGAAATGCCCAGCTTGTGTTTCCACCACTTCCAACTGCGCCTTTCTAAACAACCACTTCATCCCCCGTAATGCTTGTCCCAAAATCGGATCTTTCATTCCCCATACTAAACGAACTGGTCCTTTGAAAGAACGTGCCCAATCCTCAATCGGTTTCAAGGTTTGAATGGTAGGATGTTCTAAACTCGTGGGCATCATTCGCGCCATACCCAAGGGTGCAACTCGGTTTTGAAAGGACTTGAACGGATAACCATAAGCCCGAAGTTCTCTGCTACCGATACTACTGCGGTTCCCTTGCACTAAAGGCATCAGAAAAATTGGAATATTCAGCAAGCGAAAGCCTAAGTCGCTCACAAGGGGTAGATTGGCAAAATAGTTAAAGGCTGGAAGGCGTAGGGCACCTCTTGGTCTAATGAATGACGTATTCGCAAATACCGCTCCTTTCACTAGTTCAGGGTTCCGAGCCGCTACCAAACCGAGAATAGGCCCTCCCCAGTCTTGCCCCACAATTATCATATCCTTTAATGCCAATGCCTTGATTAATGCTTCGATTTGGTCAGCATGAAATGAAAGTGTGTGAACTCGGACATCATGCGGTTTATGGCTGAGTCCTAGTCCAACCAAATCCGGAGCGATTACCCGCACACCCCCTTCGATAAGAATTCTGATAACTTTGCGCCAAAGGTAAGACCATGTAGGATTACCGTGTTGGAGGACAACAACTGGACCACTTCCATCATCCACAAAGTGAATTGTGTAACGATTATTGTGGAAAAGACGACGTTGGTAGGGGAACTCTACTTGTAGCCATTCAGGCAAAGGAGGAACACTAGCAAAACCCGTTGCTATATTTTCCATTGCTGTTTCCTTAAGCTTTTGGTCAGAAACTTAATTTCACCTCAAGCAAAATTAGATTCCGAAAGCATAACTTCAGCATCCAACAAAGCTAAAGGATACTCACTGTCTAACCATGACACCTGCTGCTCTAATTTATCACAGCACTCACGCACCAAACGCAAACCTTCTTCTGTTGAAAGCTGAGCATTTACAGGCGTAAACTCTTGCAAAAGTTCCGTTTCTATTGTTTGGTAATTATCTAACTCCGCTCTCAACTTTGTCAAATACTTCGCGCCTTCACCACCGTCGCCTATCGCAAACTGCAAAATTGAATCCACATAAGCCTTGACTTGGGGATGCTTGACTCCTTCTGTAGCAGCCGCATAAAGTAGGTATCCATTGAGATACTCAAAATCTGGAACCCAAAGGCGATCGCCATCCAGTTCAAATCTACGCACTTCCTTACCTGGTCTTACTTGCAATCGCTCCTGTCTCACTCGATGAGCAGCATGATACATCAGTGAAATTACAGCCAATATCACTGATGGAAAGTTGCTATCTATACATCTTATTTCTACTGTACCCAATCTGTTTAGCCGCACTGGGTTCCAAGCTGATTTGAGTAAGTTTCCTCCCGCCTCAAAGAAAAGATGGCGCTCAACTCCGGCTTTATCAATTGCTTCAAGCCAAGCGTAGTAGCGGGCAAATTGCTGTTCAACTAAGCTCTCAATATTATCAGCATAAGGCATTAGTCCCCCCACTGGCTGCAAATGGGTGTAAACTCCTTCCCAACCAAAGGTTTCACTCCCCCGATAACGAATTGTGTGGGAGGCTAACCCGATCGCAATACCTTCATAATAGGGACAAGCTCGCGCTAAGGAAATTAGCGCCGAGTCAAAAGCTGTAGCTAAATTGTAAATATTCAGCAGTTCCTCTCGCTCGGCTGCTGTTGAGTTGTAAGATACAGCAACGCGAGAGTCAATCACTCCTGGTACTTCTAAATGCAGATGCGTACCCGTGCATTTACCGGCGTGTAAGAACCTGTCATAACCGACAGTCCGCGCTTGAATATGGTAATTGAGCTTGTCTCGCATCACTGGCATAATATGCAAGGGATAGCTAGAAAGAGGATAAAGCCGTAAACCCATTTCTCGCCCTACAGCCAGCGCTAGTTTGAGATTTTTGAGATACTCTATTGCTAATTCCGTTGCAGAATAAGCCGGAGGAGTGTTAATCTCCACCATGCTCTTAACGAATTCCGCCACGAAGTATCCCGGATTGTAACCTTGTGCTTCCGCCATGAGGTGACAACCCTGCAAAAATTCATCGGCGCGATCGCTAATAACACCCGCCTCATCAACTAAAAAAAACTCTTGCTCAAGACCGATGCGACGCTCTAGTACATTCATCTCCCAAGGCTCTAATCCAGTCGGGTTTCAGCTTATTCCACTAGATTATCTATAATTTGTTATTTAGTTATTCAATATTAATTAAAAAACACAAAAAAACAAATTTACTGATTCTGTTTTTCTGTGGTTTACGTATTCATTACATTAGTTGAATTTCCGGACTAGATAAGTATAGACAATGAATAGCACTTCCGATATAAAGATTTATAAAGTAATTGTATTTTATGATTTTTGTGTTTCCAGTCCACACTACTCTAATAAAGAGTTGATCTCAGATAATAGCAATGAGCGACACGAAATCTACAGAATTACCTCTTTGGGTACAAGATAGAGAGATTGTCCTTGCTAATGACGAAGGAGTAGAGTGGCGAGAAGGAAAACGTCCAGATTATTCCCATACCAATCAATTTCTTCATCAAGAGAGCAAATTTCAGCATCCAGAAGCTTCTTTAGAAGCGATCGCTCAAAATTTAGTCCGAACCTTTGAGATGGAAGCTTCTCATAAATCTAATCCTCAACAGTGGCTTTCGATAGTGACTGAGAAGTTTAGAATGAGTAGCAATGGGGGAGAAAAATATACTGCTGAGGAAGTAGCAAAAGAAGGAACTTATAACCTATTTTTAGGTGAAAGTGAGCAATATAGCTCAAAATCAGAAAATTTTGAGTCTTCATTCCAGCTTTTTCACAACGCTTTTCCCAATGGCTTTTTGTGGGAACTGATGGAAGTATTATCGGGACCACCTAATGTTACCTTTAAGTGGCGACATTGGGGAACATTTAGTGGCTCTTACAAAGATTATGCACCCACAGGAGAAACAATAGAAGTCGTCGGAGTGAGTATTGCTCGCGTTACTGACGATTTGAAAATTGAGTCCTTGGAGCATTACTTTGATAATAGTGCCTTTCTTCAGAAATTAACCGCAGGTGGTTGTCCTTTCCACTCTCAAAAGTAGTTGGTTGTTCATGGTTAATGGTTCATGGTTAATGGTTCATGGTTCATGGTGAGCCAGCGCGGTCTTGGGGGTTTCCCCCATGAGCGACTGGCGAACCCGAAGGGTTCATGGTTAATGGTTCATGGCTATTAACTATTAACTATAGGATTCCGATTTGATTTTTGAAATATACGTAGGTGGGGCTATGCCCTACAAAGCCTTAATATGTAGGGCATAGCCCCACCTACAGATAGATACTTAAATTTTTTCAAAAACAATTTAGGATTCCTATATTAACTATTAACCATTAACTATTAACCATTAACTATTAACCATTAACCATTAACCATTAACCACTAAAAAAAGCCTCTCATTCCGAGAGGCTGAACTATGTTAGCGGAGACAACCTAATTAGATTACAAAAGCAACTGCGGCTAGCGCTCCTGCTGCTGCGGAAAAGATTGCTGAGACTACCGCTGTTGCAAACAACCACCAAGCTGCTGATGCTGCGGCTTTGCGTGTTTCTTCGGCTTGGCGCTGTGCTTGGTACTTAACTTCTTCTAAGCGTCGCTGTGCTTCCTCTTGAATACGTTCTGCTCGTAGTAAGACGCTGTTACGCGCCCGTTCGATTTGGTCTATGATGCGGTTAGCATCTTCCTCTGAGATGTCATCACGGGAACTCATGATGGCAACAAAGGTATCACGGTTGAAAGAAGATAAGCGATCGCGTAATGCTTCTAATCCGGCTTGCGGATCTGCAAACAATTGGCGAAAATCGCGCTTGATCCCATCATAGTTCAATTCCGGACGCTCTAAGGAGTTAAGATAATTGCGGATGCGGGCAAAAATTCCGTCAATTGTATCTTGTATCCGGCGTTGGATATTCCGCACTTGTTCCACAAAATTATCACGCACCGATATCATTGTATCTGCAATCCGTGCCGCTTCTTCATCGCTCAGGTCTTCTCGCAGTTTCAGCAGAGTGATAATAGTAGAACGGTCAAATTGGGAAAGGCGATCGCTCAAACTTTCCATCCCAACTGCGGGATCGTGCAATAACAATGACAAGTCGCGTTTGATACCTTCTGGGTTAAGTTCTTCCTTACCACTTCGTCGCAGATACTCTTCCAGATAATCCCGGAAAGTTAGCATTTTCATCTGTGTTCGGGTTGCCAAGCGACGCGGCGCACGGACAATGTTGCTAATCGAGTTTTGTACGGAATCGATTATCTGATTGACTTGTTCTTGACTCAAGTCGCGCCGTTGGCTCAGTAATTGTACTAGGGTATCCCTATCTACTTGTGACAATCGCTGGCGCAGTGCCACAACTCCCTCTCTGGGGTTTTGAAACAGTCGGTTCAAATCCCGCTGAATACCTTCTGGGTTGAGTTCATCTTTGCCAGTGTTGCGCAGGTAATCTGCAATTGTGGTTGTTACTGAGTCGTATTGTTGCTTAGCTTTATCTGTTATGGCTTGTGGTGCGTGACGAACACCATGCCAAGATTCCTCAACAGAATTAATAATTTGATTCACTTGGTCTTCGCTCAAGTCTTGGCGCTGGTTCAGTAATTGCACCAAGGTGTCACGGTCAAAGCGAGACAACCGCGCCCGAATTGCTGCAAATCCTGCTTGCGGATCTTCCAGAAGCCGTCTTAACTCGGCTCGAATTGCATAAGGATTTAGTTCTTCTTTTCCAGTGTTACGTAGGTATGACTCTAAATTCAGCCATAGGCTTTCAGCTTGGTATCTGGCTTGTTCTGCTAATCCTTTGGACTCTGTTAAGACGCGATCGCGCTGTCTTTCTAACTCATCCAGAATTGCATCTGTTTCCTCTGGCTGAATATCGTTGCGTGATAGTAAAATCTCCCGCATCCCTTGGCGGTCAAGTATTGCTAAACGCCGAGAAATGGTTTCATAATCTGCTTCGGAGTCTTCTATCAGAGGTTTGAAATTCCGCTCAATTCCTTCTGCGGTCAATTCTGATTTTGGAGTAACCAGCAGATAACTTTCTACTCGCCGTTGCAAGTCTTGGACTATCTCTCTTTCTTCTTCAGCGGCGACTACAGACAAAACTTCTCGGCGAACAATTTCTAACTGGTCAACAATGCGCTGAATTTCTCTTTGAGTTAAAAGACCTCGTTGTTGAAGAATATTGGCAAAATCGCTGCGAGACAGTCTCTCTAACTCCCGTCGCACTGCTGCGGGATCGGCTGCGGGGTCGTAAATAACATTACGAAATTCTTGAGCAATTCTTTCAGGGTTTAATTGCCAAGCATAGGTGTTGAGCAGGTAATTTTCAACATCTGCACGAATAGGGCTATAGGGTTGAGATGGTGTGGGTAGTCCTAGCTTATCTGCTTGTTCAGTGACTTTATCTTTCGCCTGAGAAATCGCCCCTAAGATTTTTTGCACATCCAAATCTGAAAGCTTAGCCTGTCCTAAAACAAGACCAGTCAGCGCTGATAGTGACTGTTGGACTGTCCGCTGAATTGGCCCTGGAGTAGCTTCTTGGGTTGCTCTTTGGTCAGCTTCCCTGGAACTACGCATTTCTGCAATTAGTACATCTAGCTTGCGATTTAGTTCATCTACATTCGTCTGTCCGGGACGGATCGTTTTAATATAGTCAACCAACTCACCCATCCGGTCTTGCGGACGAGCTTGACCTACCGTCTGTTGCCAAACACTATATAAAGTATCGGCAATGCGATTAACATCTCGCTTAGAAAGGTCGGTGCGACTGCTAACTAATTCAACAAACTTCTGACGGTCAATGTTGCGAATATCGCCACTAGTGGCGATATCTCTCAGTTGGGGGTCGCTTAATAAATTTTCAAAGTCTCTGCGCATCCTCGTTATATCTAGTTCCGGAGGACGCAGCATTTCTATGTAATCTTCAACTTGTTCCCGGATCGTGGTTGGGTCGATCGCACTACCTAATTCTCGACGTACAGCTGATGCAGCAGCTTCAGCGGTGCTTACCACTTGCTGATTTACAGCTTTTGCACCCAATGCGGCGGTAGCTGTCCCCATTATTGCCTGAAAGCCGGAAGTTGCAGCGTTGACGACATTACCAACTAAAGAACCTACCGTAGTGGAACTAACCCACATCAGCAGCAAGAAGTAAGCACCCCAAATCACCAAACCAAGGATTGCTCCCAGTCCGGGACTGAAAATCACCAAGCTAAGTTTTACTGCTAAAAAACAGGCGATCGCTAAGGCGATCGTGACTGTGACTAAAGTCCACACCCCAACCGCCGTACCAATTTTGCGAATCGTTCCCCCCAAGTTTCCGCTATCCCCATTACCAGAGTCAGAGCCGGATGGACGCCCCAAGTAGGAAATACCTGCGGCTACTGAGAGGTTGGTTAATACCAGTTGGAACGCAAAAGCTAGGATTACACCAGATAACAAAGCGGTAAAAAAGCGGGGTCCCGCAGTTAAAACTGATGTCTGTGCAGGTGGTACTGGCGCGGGTGGGTCTACTATAACCTGTGCTAACCAAAATAGCGGTTTATAAAGTCCTAGCGTTATTTCTGTACTCTCGAACATTCTAAATTCCTTCCTCTAAATTTAATCATCTGGTATAAAAAGTTGCTAGATATTTTTACCTTTGTATCTGTCGTAATACCCTACTCTTTAGCTCAGAATCATGGAATTTAGCCTCTTATAGCATCCACCGCAAGTCAGATACGTGCATCCCGCGTTGGATATAAGTTTTTCTCACTATTACGCCAAATTGGCATTCTCAGAGCTTTCTACGTAATATTACTTATTTTTATGTTATTATTAACATTTCTTGAAAATCATATTTTTTTCACCCTCTTAAGGTATATTCCGACCTTTAAAAAAAGCCTTGAGAATCGACCATTAGAAGTGGCTGTACTTTGCTACCACAGGAATACAGCATCCTAGTAATGGATAGCTAAAGTAAAGATGTGTAACAAAGAGTTCCTAATCAAAGATTAGTCATTAGTTAGTGGTTAATGGTTAATGGTTAATAGCTATGAACCATGAACTATGAACCATGAACAACTAATAACGTAGAGTTTATATTTGGGGGAAAAATGGAGACTCGTCCTTCTACTAATTTGCCACCAGTTGCTACAGAATATAACGGTAAAGACCGCAACGCTTTTCTATTTGGCTGGAATCCTCAAGCGGAATTGTGGAACGGTCGCTTAGCAATGATTGGTTTTCTTGCTTATCTACTGTGGGATTTAGCAGGTTACAGCGTTCTGCGTGACGTACTGCATATCATTGGCTACTAAGTTAATAGTTAATAGTTAATGGTTAATAGTTAATAGTTAATAGCCATGAACCATAAACCATTAACCATGAACAACCAACAACTAACTTTTCAAATAAAAGGAGAAAAACAATGGAAACTCGCGAAAATCGTCCTTCTACAGATTTACCACCAGTAGCTCAAGCTTACAACGGAGTAGACCGCAACGCTTTTCTGTTTGGCTGGAATCCTCAAGCGGAATTGTGGAACGGTCGCTTAGCAATGATTGGTTTTCTTGCTTATCTACTGTGGGATTTAGCAGGTTACAGCGTTCTGCGTGACGTACTGCATATCATTGGCTACTAAGTTAATAGTTAATAGTTAATGGTTAATAGTTAATAGTTAATAGCCATGAACCATAAACCATTAACCATGAACAACCAACAACTAACTTTTCAAATAAAAGGAGAAAAACAATGGAAACTCGCGAAAATCGTCCTTCTACAGATTTACCACCAGTAGCTCAAGCTTACAACGGAGTAGACCGCAACGCTTTTCTGTTTGGCTGGAATCCTCAAGCGGAATTGTGGAATGGTCGCTTAGCAATGATTGGTTTTCTTGCTTACTTACTGTGGGATTCAGCAGGTTACAGCGTTCTACGTGACGTACTGCATTTCATTGGCTACTAGGTTCATAGTTAATGGTTAATAGTTGATGGTTAATAGTTAATAACCATTGACTATTAACCATGAACTACATCTTCCCTACTCTCCACTCCCACTTTTAACAAACTAAACCAAAATCGAGAACCTCCTTGAGGACGAGGTGAATAGCCTATTTTCCCTCCCCATCTTTCTACTGTAATACGGCAAAAATAAAGTCCAAGTCCGCTTCTACCTGACCTACTTTTACCTTGAGAAAACTTATCAAATAAGCTTTTAGCAACGTCCGGTGAAACACCCACACCCTCATCATCGACTGTAACGGTAATATACTCACCATCTTGTTGTAAACCAACAGTAACGGTAGACTCCGGTGGACTATAACGAAAAGCATTTTCTACCAGATTTGCAATTACCCGCTCTAAACGAGATTTATCACCTATAACTCTCCAATCTGCTAAGATATTAACATCGAGATCAAGCTCTAAGTGCATTTTATTAAGAGCAAAAGTAGGAGTTAAAATCTGGATAACTTCTTGTGCAGAAATTAGTACATCCGGTGCTATATCTATATTAACTGTGAAAGATTCAAGAGAATTTACTTCTGCCGAAAATGCATCCAATATTCCCCGAATGAGCATTTCTTGCTGAATAGTTTGCCTTTTACCGATTTCTAAATATTCTCTGCCTTTCGGTGTTAAATTTTCAAATTCTAATAATGCGAAAGAGCAATTAATACCACTTAATTGACCGGCAATATCATGAATAATGCAATGAATTAAAATGTCTTTTTTTTGATTTTCTTTGAGCATGTATTGATAATTTAATAAATGCTCTCTGGCTTTTTGGATAATATTTTTTTTCTCTTCATACTCTTCATCCAATAATTCAATTAACAGTAATTTGCTGTTATTAACGCAAATTGCTGTAGCTTCAAAATGGTATTCTTTACCAGATAAATCTAATTGATGCCAAATACCTGATTTTAATTGTTTTTTATCTTTTTTTGTCCATAATTCCTCAGCATCAATCAAGAAATTTTCTAAAAAAGGAAATTCGTCTTGTGGTATGAATATTTTCATACCAGATATGACCGGTTGTCTACAAAATGGCTGTAACCAATCTGGTGGAGTTCCAGTGAGTTTAAAGCAACCGAAATGTAGCCGCTCTAATACTAAAATATTTAAGGCAGCAAATAGGTCTGCTGTGATAGAGTCGCTCATAATTGCAACAGAACGCAATAATAAATTAGTTGTTGATAAAAATTATTGATTTAATATTCTGATTAATTTTTCCTGTATCAAGTTAGAATCATTTACTTCTTGTTGAATAAGTGAGAGGTGCATTTCTTCTAAAGTTGCATCTAAAAGCAATACCCAATCTCCTTCCTCGGAGGGAAATAGATGCACATCTGCACAAATTCCGTATTCGGTTTTCATGCGGGGTAGAAATACAGGAAAATCATCCAGCGGTAAAAGTCCTTCCAGAAAAAAAATCTGCTGTCCTACATTCTTTCCTTTTTGTAGGTTAGTAACCCCGTATGCTGCTAGTTTACCGCCCCAAGCCGACAAGCAGCCATCTTTCTTTACTAAAAGATAAGCAAGAGAACGTGTTTCTACCATTAAATTAATAACATAGTCAATAACGGTAGTGGGCACATCCAGCATCTATTCCTCCAGTATTTTTGTTGCAAGAGTTTGGAACGCTTCTTCTACACCCAAGCCAGTTTTAGCGCTGGTTTTAATTACAGTCCACCCTCTTTGCACAACTTCATCGATTTCAACGTCTGCAATTTCCCACTCATCTGTTAAATCCCATTTGTTAAGTATTAAAATAAAGGGAATTTTCCCCAGATAGTCTTCTACTTTTGTTTGTAAATTAAAGGCTTTTTCTAAAGTATTTTTTCGGGTTCCATCCACTACTAATAAATAACCAGATGAACCCCGCAAGTAGGACATGCGCACTTTTTGAAATTCATCTTCTCCATATAAATCCCAAAGAATCAGATTAATTTCTTGACCTTGAATTTTGACTGATTTTTTGTCAATTTTGACACCAACTGTTGTTTGATATTTCTCAGAAAAAATAGTGTAGACATACCGTGCTACTAAGCTGGTTTTACCTGTAGCAAATGCGCCTACCATACAAATTTTTTTCTGGAGCATGAGCTGATACTCCTTTATGAATGGGCATCAGTCAAGAATACCTTAAAAGATACTCTCCGATTAACTTGTGTATCTGCTTCTTTTTGTCCTTCCCGGAAAGGCTCTTTGGAACCTACACCTACAGCAGTAAAATTGCTGGTGTTGATTCCCTGAGATTTTAGATAGGCTATAATTTCATTGGCGCGGGCTTGGCTAAGTATCATATTTCTTTGTTCTGCTCCAATTGTATTTGCATGTCCTATTACTTGAATTTGTACATTTCTATCTAAATATTTGGCTGCATCCAATAATTTTTGAATTTCTACCGCTAGATTAGGAAGTTTATTCTTTTCTCCTGGAAATAACTCTGTAGAACCTTGGGAAAAAAGGAGCATTTTTTGCTCAATTTGTTTTTTGTAAGATTCTAATTGACTAAGTTCTAGTTCAACTACTTCTTTATCAACATATTGAGTCAAACCAGGAATAAAACGCCATGATTTTCTTGCTGACAAAATCCATTGACGAGGTGCTGTTCCGCTAGCATAGAGAGTACGATTTTCATCTACTTGAAAAGATATTGTTTTTGGAGATTGAAGCAATTGTTCGGCTCTTTTGGCGGTTAGTTGTGGTTCAAATGATAAGTAAGGTTCCCATTGGGTGATAACTGTTTTGGGATTAATATTTGCTTGTTTCATCAACATTTTTGGATCTACCGCTAATGGATCGCGCATTCCGGAAATGAAACGTTTCCCTTGTCGTTTATCAGCTTTAATCACAACAATCCCTGGTTGGGAGTTGAGTTTTTCTAAATATGTATCCCAGCGTAACTTTTCTCTGATTGTAAAAAATCCCCAAGTGCCGACAGCGATCGCGATCGCACCCAGTAAAGCCCATGCATAAGTGTAATTTTTCTTTTCTGGAATTTTATATCTTGCTTCCAGACAGGCTTCTAAATAAGGTTTGCTAGCTACAAACGGTTCTGTATCGCCAGCGAAAGTATGAAGTTCTCTGTTGAGTGACAGGTGAATTTTCTCGTTTGCTTGTTGAAAAACTAATCTTAATTCTTGAGGCGCATTTCCCCTAATAATACCTGCTAATACCGCCTGCGGGCCTTCTTCAATCAAGATGGTGAGTTCACCAAACTGCAAACTTTGTAGTGCTTCGCCTTTTTCCACCTTGAAAGAGTCTTTGACAAAATCTTGGATAGCTGTCAACATGGCGGAAACTAAATCGGGATCTTGAGCGGCTACATGGGACGCTAGAATGTGTTGTAACAACAATCCGGTTTGTTTGTGAATCAGAAATACCTGTTCCACCCGATAAATGAGGGTGCGCAACAGTACAACTTCAGCGAACGATTTTCCTGTTTGTCGCGCTTCTAGTCTCCATTTAAAACTTTGGGGTGAGACGCTATGTTCCAGCGTTTGGTTGAGAGATTGAATCATCTCATCCAAAGCTGTAGCGATCGCCTTACGAGTGGCTGGGCCGATAATCGGAAAAAACGACTCAGAAAGAATATTTAAATCTTTTTTTACAGAAGATTCAATTGCTTGCTCAACCGTAGGTACAATTGCTTCCGATAACTGTCTATCTTGCATTGTCCGCAAAATAATCGCTTCTGGAAGCATACGGCTGATATCTTCTGCTTGAATTTGCGGATTTTCTAATCGCTCATACAATTTATTTAGTTGCTTGGTATCGACTCCAAATAATAGACTACGCAGTTCATTCAGTTCATCATTACTAATTGCATGATTATTATTTGTAGCTAAGTTATTGTTATGGGTTCCACCGTTAGAAACTTCCGGAGACTTTTTCATTAATTCATTCCGAGAAGACTCACTCATTGTCAAAATTACCCAATTAAAAAATTAGACCGAGTTGCATTTTCTCCTAGAAGCTAATAGGAAGAGGAGGGGGGAACAAGGAAAAAACTACTAACTAATGACTAATGACTAATGACTAATGACTAATTAATGACTATTGTCCAGAATTTAACCTAATTGCTAACTCTGTAAACATTGCTGCAAGGGTGGAACGGTCAGTTTTTTCGGTGCGTATTTCTTGGGCTTCGCGTTGCAACAATGCTAATATTTCTTCGTATTTTTGGCGAATTTCATCATGTAAACTTTGGGATTGATTGAGAATTTGTTCGCGCAGTTCCCGTCCTTTTGTTGTACTTTGTTCGTCAATTTGAGCAAGTTTATTTTCTAAAGACTCTGTTATGTTTTTTTGGTCTTGTGATAATGCTTTTACTGCTTCATCACGTTTTGCTTGTTCGCTTTTTAGCTGCTCTGTTACAGTTTCAATCTCTTTTTTGATATAGCTTTCCAAATAATCTAAGCGTTTTCTTGTCTCTTCCCGTAAGTTAGTAGATTCTTTAACCAAACGTTCTTCTAGACGTGCAAACCTTTTTTCCACATCCCGCATCTGGTTGCCGAAAAGAATATCTCTAACTTTAGCTAAGCTGTTAGTATCACTCAAGCTAGTATTAATAGACGGAGGATGGCTTTTATCTTGAACTGGCTCTCCTAGGTTTGAGTCTACAAAATTATTCGTATTTTCTCCTTCCAGCATATTCATATTTCTAATCCTTTTTGGGGTTCAATTTAGTTTTGCTTTTAGTTTTCTATCACATCTTGAGAAAACGTGTGCTATTGACCCGCGCCCTCAGTTTAAGCTACGTTCAAGCTACTTTGTAGGGTAGCATCGTTGACTCGACAAGAGATAATATACCTCAAAACTTTAATATATTTATTAATCCTGTTTTAGATATATTTAAGAATTTATCTTTTTGTAAATGAATAAATATCGCTCAAAAAATGCAGCGAACATAGGGTAAAGGTATTGTAAGTGACGGCGATCGCTTATTTATTCTGAAAGCAAATAACCCTTGTAACTAATATCTTGCACTATTCTCAACAAGAGCCAGAGGCTCTTATTCTCGTTACCAGGTTGAACCTGGTAACGAGGTTTTGGTGGGCTGCTGGCTCGCGATATTGTAACTGGTGCAAGATGTCAAGAGACGTGCCATGGCACGTCTCTACAAAGCCCGAAGTGAATTCGTGGCTCAATTTTAGCAACTGTTAAATTTAGAGCAGAAAGCGGATTAATACATACACTGCTGCGGTGATAAGTTGCAGTATCATGATTGGGATACCGTAGTGCAGAAAAGTCTTAAACGAAATACGACGTCCGTGCTGTTCGGAAATTCCTGCGGCGACGATGTTAGACGATGCTCCTACTAGTGTGCCATTACCTCCTAAAGTTGCACCATACATCATCGCATAAAACAGTGGTAAAACTTCTGGGGGAAATTGTCCTTGAAAATCTGGTGATAGTACTTCTGCTGGTGCTAAACCAATGTTGACAGCATACTGTTTAATTAAAGGTACCATCGCCACCACTAAAGGAATATTCGGAACCACGCTGGATAATATCCCTACAAAAAATAGTAGAACCAGCGAACCCAATAAAATATTTTTGCCTAAAATTACTGATAATACTCCTGATATATTGTTGATGACTCCAGTTTTTTCCATTCCACCAATTAACACAAATATGCTCATAAAAAATATTAAAGTACTCCAATCTACATCTCGCAAAATATTGTGAACAGTGTCAATTTTGCTTTGACTAGACAAAAGCAATGCTAAACCGGCTCCTAATAAAGCCACAGCGGCGGGAGAAATAGGAATTGGTAGAGATTCTCCAATCACAAAAAACAGCAGTACGAAAGCTACTATGAATGTACCTAAAAGTAAAACTCGTGGATGATTGATTTGCGGGTGTGGTAATTGTTCAAGATTTTCTAGTCTTGTTCTCCAAATTTTGCGAAATAATAATGGTAGAGTTACCACCACGGTAATAACAGCGATCGCTCCTCCTAAGCTCAGACGCGCCAAGTAATCTGTAAAACTAAGATTGATAGCATCACCGACAATAAATGTTGCTGGATCGCCAACTATTGTTAGCAAACCTGAACTATTAGCGATAAAGACCATCAAAATTAACAATGGCACAAAATTAACTCCTACTTCCTCCGCCATTGGCGGAATTAATGGTGCTAATAACATCACTGTTGTTGCATTTGGTAAAACAGCACAAATGGGAGTAGTAATTGCCACAATACCTAGTAATAGGCGTTTTCCTTCTCCTTTGGCTAATAGCACCATCTGAGTAGCTAAATAATCAAAAATCTTTGTCGGTTCAAATGCCCGTACTAGTACCATGACACCAAAAAATAAACCAAGTGTGCCATGACTTTTACCTATATAACCTATAGCATCTTCTAAAGTCATGACGTTGGTAAATACTAGTAACAAGGCTCCTAACAAAGTAGCAACTGTTAAGTTAACCCACTCCGTCATGATTAAGAAAATGACACCAGCAAATGTGATAACACTGAGAAAAGCTTGCCAGTTTTCCATAGATTAACCCTGAATAAAATTAACTTTAGTTGTTATCTTAAACTAAAAAAACCACCTAGTATAGGTGGTTTTTTTACATGTAACATTATGACTATTTATCTATTATGAGTGAAGTGGTCAGTAAAAACAATCAGGAGAGATGCAAATTTGAAAATGTTTCCTTGACTTCAGCTAGTCAAAGGGAGCAACAATATTTTTCAAGTTGCTCAATCTATGCAAAGTCATTAATATTCAATAGCATTGGGTATACCCAGTACAGGACAGGGGAAATTAGAACCGAGTTTTTCAACTAATGGATGTTTAGTTGAGTTACAACCTAAAAATAGTAGAGTAGCTGCTTCTGATTCAACAACTTTTTTTAGTTCATCACTAACGCAACCAAAGCGCAGATGAGCTTTGAAAGAACTTTGCCATTCTTCAGCCAGACAACGTGCTTGCCAAAGAATATTTTCTGCTTTTGCGAACTTATTTGTTTGAGTTAAGAGGCGCGTACCAGATGTTAATGTGGAATTTTCACATAGGTTTCGTGGAGGAATTTCATGTATAGAACCACTGGTTGCAAATTCATTTGTTGGCAAGACATCAAAAAAGTCATTGGTTTGATATTCCTCTAACACGTAGACGGCTTGAACCGTAATTTTTGCTTTTGTAGCTAAACGTGTTTGGTGAGCAATCAACAAACTAATATCCAACGCAGTATGACTTCTAGGGGAACTGTTATAGGCAACAATTAAGTTAATTGTTTTTGCAGATTCATCTTGCTTAGAAAAAGAATATTTTGCACCCCAAAGCAATACCATTTGCTCAATTAAGTCTTCTCTTCCCAGTGCGTTTTGTAAACGCATCAACATTGGCTTAATATTCACAGTTTTCACTTCCCTGTAATAGATGAACGACAAAGGAGAAGTGGGTTAATTTATTTTGGATTTTGGATTATTTGTTCATAGTTCATGGTTCATGGTTCATGGTTCATGGTTCATTGCCATTAACCATTAACTATTAACTATTAACTATTAACCATTAACCATTAACTACTCCCAAATCTAAAATCTAAAATCAGAAAAGGAAACCCGAATCAAGACTGTTATTACAGTTCAAATTTCCGAGGTTCCTCCCAACGCCGACGAAGTTAGCTGACGGGCTAAGACTGGAAGGTGTCTTTCTCTTGAGAGTTAGGAGTTAGGAGTTAGGAGTTAAGAGTTAAGAATAAATACTTATAATTTTTGTAGGGCGGGTTTTGTCGATATGTCTCCACTCAAATCGATAATTTATCTCTCTCACCCACCCCTACCACGCGCCTCCTAACTCCTAACTCCGCGCCTCCTAACTCCGCGCCTCCTAACTGTATTGAGATTAGCCCCAACGTTTGGTTCCTCCGCTCCAAATCCAGATTTTGTGAATTTGAATTAGGCTACCCACTCATGAATGATTGTAAACCAAAAAGTAATCTATTCGTCTTGAGTAAAATTACGCTCCAGGAAATTTAATGCATAGTTACGCAATTCGTAATATTCCTTTGAGTTTCGCATTTCATTGCGATCGCGTGGATGCGGAAACGGCACTTCTATTATTTCTCCAATATTAGCTGCTGGGCCGTTAGTCATTAAAACAATGCGATCGGACATATAAATCGCCTCATCTACATCGTGAGTAATCATCATTACTGCTTGGCGTTGATGTTCCCAAATATCCAAAACTTGTCTTTGTAATTTACCCCTAGTTAGGGCATCTAATGCGCCAAAAGGTTCATCCATCAGTAACATTTTCGGGCGGATTGCTAAGGCTCTAGCGATACCTACCCGCTGTTTCATGCCTCCAGAAAGTTCATCGGGAAACTTATCAGCAGCCTTTGTTAAATTTACCATTGCTAGGTGTTCATTAACAATGCTGACTTTTTCCGCACGGTTAGCATTTTTTAATACTTCATCCACAGCCAACCGGATGTTTTCTTTCACAGTTAACCAAGGTAGTAGGGAATAATGTTGAAACACCATCATCCTTTCTGCACCTGGCTTACGAATTTCTTTGCCATCAAGTCGCACTGAACCGGAAGTTGCTCTTTCTAAACCAGCAACAATCTTTAAAAGCGTCGATTTACCACAGCCAGAGTGACCAATTACGGAAATATATTCATCTTCACCTACCGTGAGATTGACATTATCTAAAACGACAAATTTTTCGCCACCATTCTTATTAGGATAAGCCTTAACTAAATTGTCAACTTCTAGAAATGAATCATTGCGGAAAGTTCGCTCGTTGTTATGAGTTGAAAATGAGGTAGATTTAGTCATGGTAAGCTCCAAAGTTATACCATTTTGGTTTTTTGATTTTTTATTTTTGATTGCGAAAGCCCTGTGAATAGGAAGTTAGGCAATTGAATCACAACCAATAATTTTTAAAATTGGCATTAGAGGATGTCTGAAAAGTTTTTAATTAGTCATATTTCTTACCCAAAATCATATAGATCCCCCCAACCCCCCTTAAAAAGGGGGGCAAAAAGGTCTTTCAAAGTCCCCCAATTTAGCGGGGGATTTAGGGGGATCTAAGATTAATTGGTTTAAAACCATACTTCTCAGACATCCTCTTAGAATAATTTTGAACAATCTTGACACAAAAGATGTTAGTAAACTCTAGAACTTAGCCGAGGGTTGGTATGTTGTAGCTATGATTACTAACTAATAGCTACTATCAGGAAACGATATCTTACCTACACATTCGCAGCTAATTGAGACATGTAGAAACGAATGGGAGCATTGGCTCTAATTTCAAAACTGTTGAGATATCCGACTGGATCGCTGGGATCAAATCTTTTATTGTCGATAAATACTTCTGGAGGTTCTACTTTATAATCATCCTTCGGAGACTTAATACCCATTTCTGCGGCAATCTCTCGATAAAGGTCTGTTCTCCAACTTTGTTCGGCGAGTTTTTCTGCATTTTTGGGAAATTCCTTAATTTGTCCCCAACGCGCAGCTTGTGTCATCAACCAAATACTTCCGGATCTCCACATGAATGTAGAGTGTTGATTTGGCTGTTGGGGAATATTGTCAGGAATGTCAAAGAAAATAGTCGTATCAGCAGCTTTCACGGTGCGGTCTTTACCATCAAAGCCACCATAGTTGTAGTTGCCAAGAATTCCCGGACCTGTAAATTTAGTAATTGGTGCGCCTTTCTTTCTAGGTCTTGCACCTGTAAATGAGCGATCCGTAATCAATTCGGCAACTTCTTGGCGGTTTTCCGGTTTACTGCAATATTGACAAGCTTCAATCATCGCCTTCACCAGGGAACGATAGGTTTTTGGGTAATTGTCAATGAAAGATTGCATTACTCCCAGCAGTCGATCTGGGTGTCCCAGCCAGACTTCTTTACCTTGGGCGAAGGTAAACCCAATACCCTCATTACCTGTAATTGCCCGCGTATTCCAAGGTTCTGCCACCATATACGCCTGCATCGCGCCAATCCGCACGTTTGTTACCATCTGCGGTGGGGGAACAATGATGACGCGAAACTCATTGAACGGATCGACACCCGCCGCAGCAGATACGTAGCGGATAAAGTATTCGTAAATGGCAGAACTCAGCACTACCGCCCAAACTTTGCCTTCTGGTGGCTGCTTAGCAAAGTAGTTTCTAAAATCGCGACCAAAAGCTTCTAAAGCACCATCGCCATACTTTTGTTTGTACTCAAACCAGGGACGCAACCCAAAATCCCACATGGCTTTATTCATTGTCATGGCGTTACCGTGCCGATGAATGGTCATCGCAGCACACAACGGGGCGTGACGCGCACCTTCCGCGCCAATTCTGGCGTTGGTAATGGCACCAGATACCACAGGCGAGGCATCAAGGCGACCAAAAATCAAACCGTCGCGGGAAGTTGCCCAGCTTGCTTCTCGGTTGAGTTTGATGTTTAAGCCGTATTTGCGGAAAAAACCTTTTTTCCAAGCGATCGCAAATGGCGCACAGTCATTGACGGGAACATATCCAACAGTCAGATCCGGTTTTTCTAAGTCTTGGGATCTGACTAATGGTTCAACAGCTAAGGCTTCTTCAGTCAGTCCTTTCGCACCAGTATTCCCAGCGATCGCACACGAGGACAGCACCATTCCCGCTGCTGATGCTCCCATTCCCTTTATAAATTCTCGTCTATTCCAGTAATTTTGATTGGTGTCACTCATGGCTTTTCTTTCACCACCACTGGTTTTTTAATAACTAGCCTTAGATCCCCCTAAATCCCCCTTCAAAAGGGGGACTTTTTTTGAATCAGCAGCCTTAGATCCCCCTAAATCCCCCTTCAAAAGGGGGACTTTGATGTTATTTTTCTCTTTTTTCTCAGCAGGGTTTTGATGTTCTTTTCCCCCCTTTTTAAGGGGGGTTAGGGGGGATCTAATGCTTTTCAGACATCCTCTTATAAAAAGGCGCACTTGTTATCAAATTTCAGTGCGTCTTTGCAACTTAAGTTTTGAATCAAATTTGCTTAATTTAAAGCTGTAGGACGATGAGTTACTAATTCTTGAATTTTGCCCACAGCGAAATCAAGCAATAAACCAGTTAAGCCAATCACCACTACAGCTAGAAATACCGAACTCAGGTTTAAACGACTCCATTCATCCCAGACAAAAAAGCCGATTCCAACACCGCCTGTGAGCATTTCCACCGCAACAATTACCAACCAAGCAATCCCTAAACTAATTCGCAATCCTGTAAAAATATAGGGCAAACTGGCAGGCCAAATAATTTTTGTAATCCGCCGCCAACGGGGCATTTCCAAGACTCGTGCCACATCTAAATAATCTTTGGAAACGCTAGAAACTCCAAGAGCCGTGTTAATAATTGTCGGCCACAATGACGTGATAAAGATAACAAAAATTGCTGATGGATCAGCTAAATTGAATATGGCTAAAGCAATAGGTAGCCAAGCCAGAGGCGATACAGGCTTAAAAATCTGAATTACAGGATTAAGAGCAAGCATTGCTGGTTGGGACATTCCAATCAAAAATCCCAAGGGTATTGCCACTAAAGCACCTAGCACAAAGCCGATTAATACCCGTCGTAAACTTGCTATTAATAACCAACCAATCCCTAAGTTACCTGGCCCTCTTTGATAGAACGGGTTTAAAATATAGTCCAAATTAGCTACTAAGGCTTCTGGTGGGGTAGGCATCAATTCATGGTTGGCAAGAGCAATAACCCACCACAATAGGATAATCCCCAAAAAACCAAGAATAGGCAGTAAAACCGCATCCCTAACAACAACAGGTTTTGCCTTTTTCCACGCTGTTTGCCCAGCGATCGCAATTATCGCACCCAAATTTACTTGTGCCATTCGTAACCTCAACAGATTTCAGCCCAGGTACAAAAAACCGAGCAGTACCAGCCAAGGACACTGATGAGGTAGTAAATTTCACAAAAAAAGTCTCCTCTTCAGTCTCCTCTCAAAGCCTACGAAGTTAGCTGACGGGCTAGGGCTGAGAGATGCCCTTCTCCAAGAGTTAGGAGTTATGAGTGATGAGTTATGAGTTGAAAATTCAATAATTTCTAACTCCTAACTCTTCTCAAACAGTTAGGTGTTCTGAATTATGAGTTCAAATTCTTAACTCCTAACTCCTAACTCCTAACTCCTAACTCTTCTTAGAGATACGCCCCAGAAGATGGTTCCTCCGTTCTAGCGCTAACCTTTTGGTTCGCTAGATTAGGCTGACTTGCTCTTACTTAATAAAACAAAGTAGCATATGTTTCTTGTTTTTGCACATCTATCTCAAGGCGAATATGATTTCTATACTCTAAGTTATAAAACGTAATTTTTTGTAAGGAATAGTAAAAAAACTGTTATGTATTTATAACATTATATTTTTCCTTGTTTAGCGATCGCACCCAATTGTATTTTGTTATGGTCTTACGAAAAAAACCTTAGCAAATTGATATTTTTTTTACCCAGAAATCCTACCTAACAAGGTGTGTTTGCAGACAATTTGAATTAGAAGATTAAATGCAAGATAACTGTGAATCTTTACTAGTGTAATACATCCTAGTAAAATAAGCCGACCAAAAGCGGTTTTCGGAAGAAGTCGTATGTATAAAAAATTGGCGATCGCTACCCTAAGTATCTTGTTTGCAACTTTGACACCCGCTATCGCTCAGGCGGAAACAGTCATGCAAAAAGTAGCGCGAACAGGAGTACTAACGGCAGGTACTAGCAAAGATGCAATTCCCTATGCCTACGCCAACAGTAAGGGACAGTTGGTTGGTTATTCCGTAGATATGCTGAATTTAATTAAAGAACAGTTAGAAAAAGAACTGGGAAGAAAAATCCAGTTGAAACTAGTAGCACTCCCACCAGGGGAACGGATTCCGAAAATAGTTAACAGACAGGTAGATATTGTTTGCGATGCTAGCAGCTTTACCTGGGAACGCGATCGAAAAGTTGATTTTTCGGTTAGTTACGGCGCGACTGGTACTCAATTATTAGTGAAGAAAGGAAGTAATATTGGTTCTCCTCAATCTTTGATTGGTAAACGCATTGGTGTACTTGGACAAACCACCAACGAATTAGCACTCAAGCGAGTACAACCCCAAGCTAAACTAGTCTTCTTTAAGGATAGGGCAGAAGGTTATAACGCCTTGCAACAGGGTAAAATAGATGCTTTTGCATCAGACAGCGTTCTTTTAGAAGGATGGTTGGAAACAACGAAAAATCCAAATGCTTTTCAAGTTGTACCCGATCGCCCTTATTCCAGAGAAGGTATTGCCTGTATGGTACCCGAAAATAACTCTAAATTCCTCGATTCAGTCAACTTTACCCTCTACAAATTCATGCAGGGATTTGTCGATGGTGATAAACGATATAATGCTGTCTTTGACCGTTGGTTTGGTTCAAATGGCGTCGTTTTTCTTAACAAAGATTTACGTGATTTAGCAGTTGAAACCATGCAATTAGTGATTGAATCTCGCGAAGAGATTCCTAAGAATCAGCTTTAAGAGTTAATGGTTCATGGTTAATGGTTAATAGCCATGAACCATTAACCATGAACCATTAACCATTAACCATTAACATATTGACATTAACACCAATGTCAAGGTTTAGCGTGAGAAAGTCAGTGTTAATTTGACTCTCATGCTTTACCCAAACCGCTTGCACCAATTCACCAAAGAACATACAGATGCTGTAGCAGCCGTCGTTTGTGGGTTGCTGTTATTTTTCGGATGGTTCGCTTTACACCTAGGCTTTTTGGGCTGGGCGCTGCTGTTGCTACCCGCAGCTTATGTTATTGGTGGTTACGAAAGCGCCCGTGAAGGACTCACTACCCTCTTCAAAGAAAAAGAACTCGATGTAGATTTGTTGATGATTGTGGCGGCGCTGGGTGCTGCTAGCCTTGGTTTGTGGCGAAAAGAGTATTACCTAATTATCGATGGGGCTGTTTTGATTCTCATCTTTGCAATTAGTGGCGCGCTGGAAGGTTACGCCATGCAGCGGACGGAAAAAAGTATCCGCAGTTTGATGAATCTGACACAAGAGACAGCTAGAGTTTTGCGTCAGGGACGAGAAGAGGAGGTTTCCATCACCCAGCTACAAGTAGGAGATGAAATTATCGTTAAACCAGGGGAGTTAATTCCTACAGATGCAGTGATTTTAGAAGGTTATAGTATTCTCAATCAAGCGGCAATTACAGGTGAGTCTTTACCTGTAGAGAAGACGGTAGGTGACGAAGTATTTGCAGGTACACTAAATGGGTATGGGGCGCTGAAACTGAAACTGCATCAACCCCCAGAAAGTAGTTTAATTCAGCGCGTGATTCGTTTGGTAAAGCAAGCACAAACAGAAGCACCCCCTTCTCAAGAGTTTATCGAGCGATTTGAACGGGGCTATGCGAAAGTAATTGTGATAGCTGGTGTATTACTGGCTATTTTGCCGCCGTTTATTTGGAATTGGGACTGGGAAACTACGATTTATCGTGCTTTAACTTTTTTAGTCGTAGCTTCTCCTTGTGCGTTAATGGCTGCAATTATGCCAACCCTGCTATCGGGAATTGCCAATGGCGCTAAACAGGGGATTTTGTTTAAAAATGGTGCCCAGTTGGAAATTATGGGGAAAGTGCGAGCGATCGCTTTTGATAAAACTGGTACTCTTACTACCGGACAGGTAGAAGTTTTTCAAGCGGTTGCTAATAGTAAATACACGCAAAAAAATGTGTTAAAAGCTGCGGCTAGTGTTGAATCTCGTTCTGAACATCCCTTGGCGAAGGCAATTTTGCAAGCAGCGAAGGATTTAGATTGGGTTGCTGCAACTGAAGTACAGGCTTTTCCTGGGCAAGGAATTATAGGTATTGCAGATAACCAAGAGGTGATTGTCGGGAAAGAAAATTTTGTGCAGCAGTATGTGACTAATTTACCTGAAGAATTAAAGAAAATTGCAGAGAATTGGAAGCAAGAGGGGAAAACAGTTGTTTGGGTAGCGCAGAACCCCACCCCCAGCCCCTCCCCGCGTGCGGGGAGGGGTGTCCAGAACCCAACCTCTAACCCCTCTCCACTTGCGGGGAGGGGTGTCCAGAACCCAACCTCTAACCCCTCCCCGCGTGCGGGGAGGGGTGGCGAAGCCGGGGTGGGGTTCTTGGATGTGGTGGGTGTAATTGCTATTGCCGATCAAGTGCGATCGCCAGCGGCAGCAACCATAGCTAAACTGAAAGCTTTGGGAGTTGAACAAGTAGTTATGTTGACAGGAGATAACCGGGAAACTGCTGAAAGTGTGGCGCGGGAATTGGGAGTGGATCGGGTGTATGCAGGACTTTTACCGGAAGACAAACTGCATGTGATTCGGCGTTTGCAGCAAGAGTATCAAACGGTAGCAATGGTAGGTGATGGTATCAATGATGCACCAGCATTGGCTCAGGCATCTGTAGGAATCGCCATGGGAGGAGCGGGTAGTGATGTAGCATTAGAGACTGCTGATATTGTCTTAATGGCAGACCGTTTAGAGAAAATCGAAGCAGCGATGCGCTTGGGAAAAAGAGCGCAGGCAATAGTTAAGCAGAATATTATTATTGCTTTGGGATTTATTATTTTGCTTTTGATTGGTAACTTTCTGGGTAGTGTTAACTTACCTATTGGTGTGTTTGGGCACGAAGGGTCTACAGTGTTAGTTACCCTTAGTGGTTTGCGCTTGTTGAGAAAATAGGGAGTGGGGAGTGTAGAGACGCGCCATGGCGCGTCTGGAGTGGGGAGTAGGGAATGGGGAGTAAAGTATAATTTTATTCTTTTTTTAGAGATTTCGTTCAGTAATTCCCGTTTGTGACAGTTGGGGTGCGGAATGGGGGTTTACCCAAGGCAGGCAGAGGAGGAGAATAAGCAATAAGGTAAAAGGGAAAAGGAAAAAGGGAGACAGCTTGCGGGTTTTGCGGGCAATTTTCAGCATGGGAGACACCGCCAGGAAGGAGAATATACGTAGCTCTCGGTATAATATCAGATTGTTGGTCTGAGTGATTTTTATCAAAAAGTCGAATACTAAACTGAGAGCAAGGGTTTTATCTTTTACTTCTCTTCATGTGCGTTTAGAAAGATTTCGGATTAATTGTGAGGCGATCCACGATTTTCTGATCCCCCTAATAAATCCCCCTTTTTAAGGGGGACTTTGAAAAGATTTTCCCCCCTTTTTAAGGGGGGTAGGGGGGATCTCACAGTTTGGAAACACGCCCTAGCATAAAAAAATACTCCCCCTCTCCGCACTTGCGGAGAGGGGGCTGGGGGGTGAGGTTCTACTGTTGCTGTGCTTTTTGCCTAACTGTTTCGATATCAAGTTCTAGCTGTTCGGCAATTTGTTCTACAGTCACTCCTGCTTTCAACAATAACGGTACACCAGCTAACTTTCCTTGTCTCAAACCTTCTGCACGTCCTTCTTCTAGTGCTTCTTGATAAACTCTAGTGTGTTTTAAAGCACTCAATTTCAGCATATTTTCCACCTCTTCTTAGGTTCACTTAAGACTGTTGTTGCTGTGCGATCCGTCTGACTTCTTCAATATCAATCCCTAACTGTTCAGCTATTTCTTCTACACTTACTCGTGCTTTCAACAACAACGGTACAGCAGCTAACTTGCCTCTTAGTTCACCTTCTTCCAGTGCTTCCTGATACACTCTTGTTTGTTTTAATTCACTCAATTTCAGCATATTCTCGACCTCTTCGCGGCTTAACTGGGGAAATTTGTACACAATTATCGTCTCGATTAAATCTATTATCGCTTGACTAGATAAGCGATCTGCTGTTTCTCGCCTTGCTTGTTCAATCAGTTGTCTGGCACGGTTGGCGGCGTTTTCTTCTGGTTCTATTACTAATTTAACAACGCCAATACCTAAAGACTGGTTTGCTGCGGGTTCGAGTTCATCGAGGTAAACGCGCTGTACTTTTGAACTTTCTAGCAAAATCTGATGAAGTCTGGTTTCATCTGGTTCTACGCTCCGCTTGGGGTAAATAATAACAGTGTACCAGTCGTAAGTAAATGGATTTTGGTCTAGAAATAAAAACAGTTCAGCAAACACCCGATGATAGAGAAATTGGTCTTTTTGAAACTGTACTTCACTAAAATAAACTGTTTTATCAGGACTGTTTTCTGGTGGCAAAAATACCCCATCAATACGAAAAGCTGTTTGCTTGATTTCCACTGAACGGAATTGATAACCTTGAGCATCGACGGGAGAACGCCCTATCAATTCAAAAAAAATACTGGGATATTCGGCAAATAATTGATAGAAAATGCTGTCTGTTTTCACTCGTGTTGTTTGCTGCAAATTTATATGATGTTGATAAGATATCAGGAAAAATAAGTGAAAACTTTTAGAAGCGTCGGTTTTTTAGATCCCCCCTTATCCCGCGAAGATTGGGTGAATATTCGTTCTCATTGCCAAGCGCTGCCTAATTCAAGAATTTCGCGATCGCTTCTTTTTAAAACAAGCTCCTAATCCTAGTGTTATGGCAGTACCAATCGTACCAATCATAGTGGAAGGTTCTGGAATCTCGGTGGAAGGTTCTGAAATCTCGTATATTCTCCATGTCCCTTCAACACCATTTGCAAACCAAGTTTTATTGTCATTTATACCAAAACTTATTGCAGATACTCTTGCAGGTCTCGACTCAAAATTCCAACCAGTAAATTCAGTACCACCGATGAGCTGACGTAGCCCTTGTTGTTCAGGAAGAAACCACAAATATTGACCTATTTTATCTGAAAGAACAAAGGTATTTTGATTTACAGATGCTTCAAAACTTTCTAAAGCAGTTCTGACAGTAAAACTAGGGCCCATATACTGACTACCATCAATTAAAGTCTCTTTGTCAAGGTCGTAGCTAAAGTTTCCAACCCCCACTTGGTTGCCCTGATTATCAAAAAAATCCATGTTCCATTTTTTCAGATTTGTCGCTAAGGCTGGATTGCCTTGTACCATCACTGCTATGAAGAATACGCCAGTGAGAACGGTTGTTTTTTGCAGTTTGGCCATCTTGATTAGATAACGATAAATTATGTTCATAGGCTAAAAAAGTTTACTACGTTTCGTTGGCTACTCATACGCCTACTAAATCTCTGGATCTGATGTGATGCGAACAATCAAACAGGGTATACTTGTATTCTTATTACTAATACTTGTTAGTGCGGGTAGTATTATCGCCCTACACCAGATCACCTCAACGCCTACTGCTTCATTTAACTCAACGTCAACCCCGGTAACTGCACCTACCCACCACACTATGCAGAGTTGCCGCCCTTCACCAACAGGCGGCCCTACCGATAACCCAATTGCGACGCGCTATGGAGCGAACACTTACCCCTTTTCTAACAGCATCCGGTGGTGCAATGTGAAGAATGTCCGTGATTTCCCTGGTGCAACTATCATGGAGCAGTATCTTACAGCTCGCGACCAAGCGGCAAGAGAGGGTGGGGGCGTGGTTTATTTTCCGCCTGGTGATTACACTTTCACCGACGATATAATGCTCACACAGGGCGTGGTGATTCGGGGGGCGACGCCAAACAACACCAATGCACAAAGTCAAGATTTTGTTCCACCTGTCCACTTCCATTTTCCCGCCTATGTGCCCTCTAGTGATGGCGAGGGTACTGCTAACAACACTGCTTTCAAAAAAATCCGCACTGTTGCACCAGACAACGACAGCAACATCGGGCTAGTTTGGTTGGACATTAATCGAGCTGGAATTAAGCTAGAAGGCAACCCGGATCGTGGTAAAAACCAGAACATTATTATCTTTGGTGTCCGAACTAACAACGTCGCTGACCCTGATCCGAGTGTACCAGACCGTAGTTTTCAGCAAGCGTGGCAACGTTGGAGCGATCGCTTCACAGCCAATGTGAGCATTCAAGCTGCTGCAAACGTCCTAGTTGCCAATACCCGCCACAACGATGCAATCACTGATAACGCACCCCAAGAGGGCTATCTAGTCAAAGATTCCTCTAACAAGGTGGTTCCCTTGAGTGGCGCACAGGCGGTATTAAGTTACACTGACCATTACGGCATCCGGGTTAACCGGGGCAAAAGCAGCATGGCAGCTACACCGCAAACCGACGCCAGCCTATTTCGCCCTGAAATTACCATTCGTGACAACTGGATCTTTCATACAATGCGGGTAGCGATCCACGCAGCAGGTACAGGCATGGTGATCCAGGATAACGTAATCCGCGATCGCGAAGAAAAGGTTGCCTGGGTAAACCCGACTGGCAAGAAGTTAGTCAGTAACTCGGCAACTTTGGAGAACCGGGCAATTGACTGGTCAGGCTGGAATGTGCAGATAACCGGTAATGACTATCAGGTTTATCGACACCAACTTAGAGATGGCAACTATCGCAGCGTTGACGGTGAGGGAATCTTGATCCAGGAGTGCTGCGGCGGGACTTTGGTTAATGGCGTACAGATTACGCGCAACAATGGCAATGCCTACATTGGCTTGTATAAAGTACGCAACATCAATAATGTCACAATCTCTGAGAACACCCTTAAGACAACAACCTCCGGGGAGAGTAGCACTATGATCTACGTCAGTGCGGACACCAACAATAACCCCTATAGCGCTCATAATGTGAAGATTGAGAAGAATACTATCTTTGATAATATTGTCCTCTTAGCGAGTGGGAGTCCAGGTAGTGGGAACATAATCCGGGGCAACACTGACCCAAGCAACAGCAAAACAATCACATTCTCTTGCACGGCTCAACCCACTATTAGCGATAATAATGGACTCACGCCTTCCCCTTGTCAATAGCCCGCCTGGGACTACAAGTCCAATGGCACGAAGATAAGCCCGGAAATAAATTTCGGGCTATGTAGAGACGCGAAATTTCGCGTCTCTACATTGGTTAAAAACTTTCAATCAGCAACGCCAGTTTTTAAGTAGGGCCACGGCAATCTTCCCTACCTCTTGAAAATAGGCTTTCCCTACTCCCTACTCCCTACTCCCTACTCCCTATTTTCAAGACCGATATCAGGTGAGGACATTTTTGCTTTCACGAATGATTTAGAATTGCTATATAATCTCGCTCTTTTATAGTTGGAAAATACTTCTCTGAGTTGAGATGCTTGTTCATCTCAAAAAGTTGATTGTTTAAAAATGGATATATATTCTTTGGCAAGAGTGAATTATTTGGGTTCCTCACAACGGCTTCGATTGGCAAAACACGAAAACTCAATTGATTATTCTGTCTATATTTATAAATCCAGGTGGGCATCGCTTTCACTTCACTAATATCTACACTTTCACCTGTAGAACTTTTGCGAATATTGACTGAGAAAATTACCCCAAGGTTTCTATACTTTCCGACTTGATTACCAATAAAATTCCCCATAGAATAAATGGCAACTCTGGTTCTAATTTTCTTATCTTTCTCCTTAACTTTAAAGACTTGGTAAGGTTGAACTACATGAGGATGGCTGCCGAGAATAATGTCAGCCCCACCTTTAATCAATCTCTGAACCAATTGTTTTTGTTTAGCGTTAGGTTGGCGCTCATACTCCGAGCCAAAATGGAGACAAATCGTGACTACATCCGCTCCCTGTTTCCTTGCTTTGGCAATATCTTTAAGGATTTTATCTTCATCTATTAGCGATACTAAATAATTCTTTCCTTGAGGAATAGGAATACCATTGGTTCCATAGGTATAAGCCAAAATCGCCATCGAAATATTCTTTTTTTTGATGATTAAAAGTTTTGCAGCTTCTTGTTCTGAAGTGGCTGTACCAACGTGTGCAACTCCCCGCGAACGAATATTTTTAATCGTGTTAATCAGTCCCTTTTCTCCCTTATCCAAAGCATGATTATTCGCCGTTGTCAAGACATTAAAGCCAGCTTGTTTGGCTGCATCTACTATTTGTGCTGGCGTATTAAAAAGAGGATATCCTGAATAACCCAATTTGCGACCAGCTACCGTTGTCTCCAGATTAGCGATCGCCCAATCTCCCGTCGAAATAATCGGCTTGGCTTCTTGAAAAAGGCTATCAAAGTTATAAACTTTCTTGTCTGGATTGTACCCTGAGCGAATCACAGACATATGCATCAGAATATCGCCGACAGCAATCAGTTTGGCTTCTGTTGGTTCAAATTGTGGTTTTTTCGGTACGAACAGCCCAGCTAGTGTTCCAGTTTCTGCACTGTCAGTTTTATTCAGATTATGGTGTCTGGCAACACCTAAAAAATAACCAAAAATTAGACATGTACTCAAATAAATTCCGAAAACAACTATCTTTTGATTAAACGGTTTTCTCATTTGCAAAAATTAAATTTTACTTAAACATATACTTGCTACTCCCGTTTCTTGGGGTTCTAAGATTATCTAGGAGGTTCAGCCATATCTGTGCGTACGAATCCAGCTTTAATTCCAAGGGCAGAGTTATGTAAACTGATATCATATAAAACGTTTGGAGTACAAGGTAATTCTGATGCCTTACAACTTCCTTGTACGGGTGAGAAATAAGTTACATCATTCACTTGTCTTTGTATTAAAGGGATATTTGGTAATCTTGGTGGCAGAAACAAACGAGATTTTATATTTGTACTGCTCAGGGAAAATATGAGCAGCACACCTAAGAGAAATGAAGATATTATTCGCAATTGAAATAAATTTACAAAAGTAGTATGAGAGAGTAAGTTTGCATATAAATTAGATAGAACTTTAGACAGTTTCATCTGAGCATAGATACTAAGCGAAAGTGCAGGCAGCAGGAGCATATAGCCTAATCCAAAACGAATCAAGGGAGCTTTATGCATAATGAATATTATTCCTGAGAAAGCTAATGCTAGCAACCAAAACATTGCCAGATTTCGACTAGTTTTGAAAACTCGTCCAATGTAAAAAGAACAGCCGAAAGAAACCAAGATTAGAAAAGCCATCACTTGATTGAGTGATTCTGCTTTTAACCATTTTAGGAAAAGCCAAAGTGTGGCATTTTCACCAGGCGGAGGAGAACCAAACCATTTTTTTAGGCTTTGTGTTTCATCAGCAAATTTTTGAGTTTCTTGAAGAGATTGAGACCAAGGTAAGTCAAAACAAAAATAAGGAGATGGATACAATGGACATCCAGAAGTTTTAATACCGACTAGCACCATGGGAAGTAGTAAAATAAACGTTACTATTCCTCCCATGATTAATTCTCGAAAATTAAATTTTGAATAAAATACATAAATGAGACTTGCTATCAGCAACAGTGGTAGAGCAGTTAATTTAATAGTTAATGCTCCTGCTGCTAATATCAGTGGGACAATTTGTGGCTTCAATTTGAAAATACTTGATGATTGAGTAATAAGTGCAGTTTGGTCTGTAGTGACAAGGATTGTCCAACTAATTACCCCCACCAGTAGAATGATGGGTAAATCTGGGGAAAGGGATATCAGAATTAACTGCATCTCATTTGAGATAGCAAGATAAATCAAAAATAGTAAGTCAAAGCTGATGATGAACCAGTCACATAGTTTTGCCTTGTTTGTAAAGCCATGAAATAGACAAATCAGCAGGTGAAGCAGCGTGAGAAAAAGAAGAAAACTGTTAGCAACTGCACCCGCTTGGAAGCTAATAATTTTCCCGTTTAAGGGTGCAATAAAGGCAAACCAAGACGAGACAATGCCTAAATTTTTGAGGACAAGTACAATTCCTTGAACCGCTCCAAATTCAGTCAACCAGCGTGTAGCTGATTGGTGATACCATGATGATTCTGACCAGGTAACTTGACGAGTCGTCAACATGGCTACAGCAAAAGCCAAAATTAGAATTCCCAAGAATTTATTTAGCGAAAGAGAAGCGCAAACTTTGACAATTTGAATACGGGTAGAAGGTAATATGAGAGTTAATAAACCTAGACTAATAATAGTGACTACACCAACCAGAGGTGACAGAGGTATGATTAATGATTCAGCTAGTAATATGACTGCTAAACCAATAATCCCTATCCATATCGCCATCATAAAGCGATCGCTCACTCGTTGTGGACTACTTGTTACCAGCAAATTCAGTAGAAATGTTCCAATCAGGTAACAAGTAACTATTAAAATAGTCCATATCAAGATAAAGTAAATCATCAAGATAATCCGCTTAATGTGCTAGCTATAAAGTTACAGCAAATTTCATTTTTTAAACCACAATTTTGTGTAGGGGCGGGTTTAGCAGATATCTTTTCGACTTTAATTAAAGATTGAAACAAAACCCGCCCCTACAATATCGTCTAGTCTATTTACCTACAAATTATTTGAGCTTTTCAGTCACTCATGAAAATAGGCTTTTCCTACTTTCTACTCCCGATTTATTTAATCGTTCCCAGAAAAATCCTGCTACATTTGCCACTTGCGATACGATGAGAAATACTGCGATTAATATTCCTGGTTGACTTGATGTTTGCAATAAGGGATAAGTCAGCAAATTAAAATAGAATGTTAGTGGCTCAACTTTAATGCCTCCTGTGGTACGTTGAGACCTGCGGGTGTGAAAACAAAAAGCACCGCGACCATAGTTGAAATGCTGACGCCAGAATGTGGATAATGTGAGCTTATGGGCATGATAGACATGGACTTCTGGCGCGTAAATCATTTTGTAACCTTGATGCAGCCAGCGATCGCACAATTCCCTGTCTTCTCCCGCAGCTAAAGGAAAGCTAGTGTCAAAGCCTCCAAGAGTATGAAAGTGATTTGCTGGCAATGCTAGGTTATTTGAGGCGAAGAAGTTCACCGGATTAGAGCCAGTGTTATAGTATTCGTAAAGATAATCAATCAGTACCTGGCTGGCGGTGGAGTACAGATTTTCAGGAAGCGCGTTGATAGTCCGACCGCCAATCATGCTATCATCTGCTGTGGTAAAGCGAGCAGCTAGATTTGTTAACCAATCAGGCGCAGGCGTACAGTCGTCGTCAGTGAAGGCTAGGAATTTACCTTGTGCTTGTGCAGCGCCTGTGTTACGTGCTTTTGCTGGTCCAGCATTATTTTGTCTAAGCAACGATAGGTTAAACTGCTTTTGGAAAGGAGCAACCACAGGCTCTAAAGGTAACTGGCTACCATCATCAACTACAATTACCTCAAAGTCTGCATGGGGATAGTCTAAGCGAAGTAGAGACTCTAGACAAGTGGTAAGTCGTTCTGGACGATTGTAGGTGGGGATAATAATTGAAAATAAAGGCTTTTTTTGTTCCATTAGTTTTGTTGCTTTGTTTTTGAATATGAATTAGCCTCACGCAAAGCCAAGCCAGCGCTGAAGGAGGGTTTCCCTCCGCAGGCGACTGGCGCGCAAAGGCGCAAAGAGAAATACAAAATAATTAAAAGTGTGGCGTGTATATGAATTTCAAAAATCAATAACTAAAATCTTACTCTTTGCGTCTTTGCGGCTTTGCGTGAGACAAAAAAGTAATAAGTCTATTCTCTAGCTGAAATATTTCCGAGTTTAAGCATGATTATCTCCTTTGCATATATATATCTCACAAAGAACATAACTAAGGAAACCTTAATTTTATCTTCTAATTTGTTTAATCTTGTATCTATAAAAGCACTAAAAACCCACATTATAGGTGGTATCATGTTTTTGATTAAATATTTGCAGAATAGCAAGTTTTGTTTAATAATTGAAGGTTCACTTCTAATTTGTAAATCATAAAATCCTCCAGCTAATCTGATTGTTCTTTTATATAATTCAGTGAAAGAATATCTTGCTGGATGAGCTACACAAGTATCATCTGCATAGATTTGTTTATAACCTTGAGCAAAAACCCGGCGACCCCAGTCAACATCTCCATGTGATTTTAAGTGAGGATTAAAAACTCCTACTTTATCTAGGACAGTTCTAAATGTAAAAAGATTTGCTGTTGCTCCATAGTGGCGTTCTTCTAATAGTTGTTTTTGAGGAAAGGCTGTAATACTTTCAAAAAGTTCTACAGGTGTTGCTTGTTCTGGAATTTTGAATATAGTTTCAATTTTACCTGCTACTAATCCACAGTCTGATGTTTGTAATAAGTGCTTCACACCCTTTTCAATCCAATCTGAAGCGGGAATACAATCGGCATCAGTAAAAGCAATTACTTCTCCTTTGGCTAAGGAGATGCCTTTGTTACGAGCTGCATAGGAGCCAATTAGGCTTTCGTATGCAGAAAATGTTTGCTGAAATTGAGCGACTACACCTTCAATATCTTCGTCTTGATCCGAAGCGTTATTAACAACGATAATCTCATAGAGGTGTTTTGGATAAGTTTGATTTTCTAATGCCTCTAAACAAATTTTCAAACGTTGAGCATCGTTGAAAACTGGGATGATAACGGAAACAAGTGGGCTGGATTTGTGGGGTGTCAGTCTATTGTTGTCTTGAGAATTTAGACTGTTCATATTTCTGGAAGCAAAGTTTTTTGGTAAGTACGTCTGATATGAATTAGTCAAATTCGCATTTAGCCGCACTAACTAATACAGTTATTGTAAAAATCAGGTTGGATTGTGAAAAGAACCACAGATGGACACAGATAAACACAGATGGGTTATCTGTGTGTATCCGTGTTTATAGTAAGTACAGTCTGTGGTAGGGGCACAGCACTGCTGTGCCCCTACTGTGGTTGATTTCCAAAATTTGATTTTTGCCATAGTTTTAATTTACGTTATGCGTAAATTCATTAATGTTATGCTGGCTTGTAAGCTGTTGTTCCAAATTGTTCAAATCCTGGTTCTGATTCTGGTTGTTTGCCACTGATACTGTTAAGTCATTGCTATTATTTGATGGCGGCTTTTTCAACGGATATTCATCTTTTGTAAATTCCTCGTGGTAAGAACGTTCGGTGTTGACATTCCACAAATCGTGTTTTTCTCCCAAGATATTTCTGACTGCAAGCATTGCTGTTAACATTGAATGGTCTTGATTGTTATATCTATGCATCCCATTACGCCCAACTGTTTGTAGGTTTTCAATGGTTTCTAGATAATTTTGAATCACTTGCAGATGCTGGCGATACTCACCGTCGTACACTGGATAGGCTTTACGTTGTCGAATGACAACTCCATCTTCTATCTTGCTGGGCTTATCTATTAAACCCAGTTCAACAATCTCATGACTAGCTAAATCAATAAGTTCTGTGTCGGACATTTCCCAAGTTTCATCGCCCTGACTACAAAAGTATTCCATCCCTAAGCAAGTTTTGCTTTGATCGGGAACCATCGCAGGACTCCAATTTTTAAAATTCTGAATGCGTCCAACTTTGAATTCTGGACTGTGGATGTAAAGCCAGTTGTCGGGGAATAGATTTTCTTTATCGATAATCAGCGCCACAATCAGAAAATCTCTGTATTTGAGACTGCGCGCAGCTGCTAATACGTGATCCGGTGCTGGGGGATCAAGTCGATGAATTAGGGCGGTTACAGGCATACTAGAGATGAAGCGATCGCCACAAAATTTGATTGTCTTGTCTTCACTTTGTGCTGTAATACTTTTAATGCGATCGCCTTCTCGTTCTATACGGGTAACTTGAGTGTTGAGAAGCACTTTCGCATCTTTACTTTCTACTTTTTCCTGAAATCCCTCCCACATCATCCCCGGCCCTAAAATCGGGTAGTCGAATTCTTTGATTAAGCTTTTGGCGTTTTGGCTGCCAAATACAGCATTGATAACTGCTCTTTTGAGCGACATTCCTTGAATCCTTTGTGCTGCCCAGTCTGCGCAGATTTTATTACAGGGGATTCCCCATACTTTCTCGGTGTATGTCTTGAAAAATATTTTGTAAAGGCGACTACCGAAGCGATCGCTTACCCATTCTTCAAAATTCTCTGGTTCATGTTTAGGTTGCAATCTTGCTTTGAGTTTTGCTTTCAAATAACTCAATAAAATCAGGAAACTTTGGTTGATGCCCAGATTGGACAGTGTGTTGAACAGAGAAAGGGGATAGTTGAAAAATTTACCTTGGTAATAAATCCGCGACAGACGAGGAACTTTGATAAAGTCGTCTTCTAAAACTTCCTGCCAAAGTTGTTGCACTTCTTTTACTTTAGTGAAAAAGCGATGACCGCCGATGTCAAAGCGATAGCCTTTGTACGTTTCTGTACGTGAAATTCCTCCTACTTTGTCAGCTTGTTCGAGAATAATAGGTTTAATTCCCTGCTTAACTAATTGGTAAGCAGCGGTGAGACCAGCCGGACCAGCCCCAATGATGACAACAGGATATTTTTCCATTGATATTTTCTTATTGGTATGGACGCGGATTTTTTGTTTCCGAAACGTATATGTAGCTGTAAATACGTCAGGTCTATGCAAGTTTCATGGAGAAAATGTAGCGGACTGTCCCAATAGCAAATGCTAAACCGCCATACAGGTAGTAAAGCCAATGCCACGGAATGACACAAAGTGCAAACCAAAAACCGCGTTTGCAAAGAAAGAAACGATAAACTTGTTGATTAAATGCTAAAAGTAATAAGCTCAGCACAAAAGCCATTGCCAGAAATCCTGGCAACCACCAAGCGATAACTAAAGAACTGACAAGCCCATATGTAAAAATCACGCTCAAGCGGCTATTGAGTCCTAAATTGAGATCATTATTTAATTGGCGATCGCGCAAAATCAATTCAGTCCAAGGCAAAGCACGGTAAAAAAATTCAGCTTTCAATAAAGAAACCACGCCCCAATACTTTAAGTGCTTAACTTGCAAAGCTTTGCAAAGCCGAATTGTGTAACCAGCCTGTTTCAAACGATAGCCTAACTCAATATCTTCAATGCTAGGTCGGCGATAACTTTCATCAAAGCCCCCTAGTTCGAGGAATATCTCACGCCGAATTGCTCCACAAGCACCCCAGAAGGTAAACGCTTCCTCTTTTGCTGTTTGATGAGTGTAGTGGTGAAATAAGTTTTTGTACTGTGACAGAAAGTTGCTTGCACCAGGCGCATCGTCATAGGAACCAATCAAAGCAGCCAGTTCTGGTTCATCACCAAAAGCTTTCTCCACCTGACTAATCGCGTCTGGACAGATAGTTACATCAGCATCCACGAAGAAGAGAATGTCACCTTTTGCAGCACGCGCCCCCAGATTACGTGCTTTCGCAGGCCCACCAGATGTAGGTATTCTCAGCACCTTTGCGCCAAATTCCTTAGCTACAAGCCAGGAGCCATCCGTATCTCCATCAGCGACAACAATGATTTCACTGGGAGCAGGTACGGCATTAGCCAAACTAGACAGACAGTAGCGGAAGCTAACACCTCCATTATGAACTGGAATAATGACCGAGATTACCGATTTATCAGGTAAAGTCATTTTTGCAATTGATGATTGTGGAAGGTCAAAATGAGCATTCAAAAGATAAAAATTTCTATTCAAATCTCCTACTTTAGATGGATGTTTGAAAAGTCAAAAAAAGCTTATGCAAAGATTTGAATCTCACGCCAAGACGCCAAGTAAATCTTTGCGCCTTTGCGGCTTTGCGTGAGCTTTTCATAATCTTGAATCAGCAATGCCTTAAATCGTATACCTGCCAATGCATACGAGCGGATACGACATCGCCTAACACACCTGGTTTGTATTTTTTGGTTGTATATATTGCAATGGCTTAATGCTTGGAAGAATTGCTTAATTGATTTTTTTCATACTTTCCAAACATCCTCTTAGAAGTAATAGAAATTTTTACTGGTAATTAACTAATCTAGATTTTACATCTTCATTACAGAGTAGTTTATGTAAATACAGTAAATACTCTTATTGATATCTTTATCAATTATTCATATTTACTTCATACTTTCAGAGGATGTCTGAAAACTCAGATTCTGTTGTAAAAAATCGCGATCGCCAAGTCCACCTGAGATTTTTTGTCTCGGACTCACAGCATAAGTCCATTAAAATGGACTAAAACTAGAGTTCTTGATGAGAGGCGAGAAACCCGGTATCTGGTAGATACCGGGTTTCTGGGGTTCCGCATTTTATCACAACTCAATTTCGACCCATGCAATACCGCACTGTTATGAATCCAACAAGTTAGAATTCGTTGCGCGGTAAACTGTTCAAATTGATTAGTCTACAAGAATAGTGTCTTATGCCTGCATTTTTATTGGAAGTTGGTACAGAAGAACTACCTGCAAGCTTTTTGAGTGGCGCGATCGCTCAATGGAAGTCGCTGATTCCCCAAAGTCTAGCAGATAATAACCTCAATAACGATGCTGTGGAAGTTTATGGTACTCCTCGGCGTCTGGCGGTACTTATAAAAGGTCTACCATCGCAGCAAGCAGACCGAGAAGAGGAAGTGAAAGGCCCACCAGCACAAAATGCTTTTAAAGATGGTCAACCAACACAAGCAGCGCAAGGTTTTGCGAAAAAGCAAGGTGTGGAAATCGGCGCTTTGGAAGTCCGCGCCACTGATAAGGGGGATTTTGTGTTTGTGCGGAAGGTTATCCCCGGTCGCGCTGTGGCGGAAATTCTCACAGAATTAGTCCCGCAGTGGATTTCTAAGTTAGAAGGAAAGCGGTTAATGCGCTGGGGTGATGGAGATTTACGCTTTTCTCGTCCTATCCGCTGGTTGGTGACTTTGTTAGATGATGCGGTATTGCCCATAGAATTAGTGAATGGGTCAGAGATGATTAAGAGCGATCGCCACAGTGAAGGTCATCGCGTTTTACATCCACAATCGGTCACTATTCCCCAAGCTACTGATTATGTTACCGTGTTGCGCTTGGCATCGGTGGTTGTTAATGTCGAGGAAAGGGCAAATATTATCAAAAAGCAAGTTCAAGAGTCTGCACAACAGTTAAATGGTTATGCAGAAATTTATCCAGATTTGTTAGAGGAAGTTACTAACCTGGTGGAATGGCCATCAGCAGTTATTGGTAAGTTTGAAACTGAATATTTGAGCTTACCAACTGAGGTGATTACTACTGTTATGGTTAGTCACCAAAGGTATTTTCCTGTTTTCAAATCCCCAAATTCCCAAGAATTATTGCCGAATTTTATTACCATTTCTAATGGTGATCCTGAGAAATCAGATATCATTGCTGTTGGTAATGCTAGAGTTATCCGCGCTCGTTTAGCTGATGGCAAGTTTTTCTATGATTCTGATTTGAAAAATCCCTTGGATAGTTTTTTACCCCAGTTAGCAAAAGTAACTTTCCAAGAAGATTTGGGTTCGCTACTCGATAAGGTAGGAAGAATATCAAAAATTGCTGAATTAATTACAAAACAACTGCAATTAAATGAAGATGAACGCCATAATGTTCATCGTGCTGCTTTATTGTGCAAAGCTGATTTAGTTAGCCAAATGGTTTATGAATTCCCAGAATTACAGGGAATTATGGGACAAAAATATGCTTTGGCAAGTGGAGAACCAGAAGCAGTAGCAACGGCTATTTTTGAACATTATTTACCTCGCGGTGCAGATGATATTTTACCCAAAACTATCACAGGTCAAATTGTCGGCTTAGCAGATAGACTTGATACTTTGGTCAGTATATTTGGGCTGGGAATGCTTCCTACCGGTTCTTCTGACCCCTTTGCTTTGCGAAGGGCGGCAAATGCTGTGATTAACATTACTTGGGCAGCAAATTTGTCGATAAATTTACAGCAGTTACTAGAACAAATCGCCGCAGATTTTGTTGAGAAACATGACAAAGATAGAGGGCAATTAGTGGCGACGTTGACAGAATTTTTCTTACAACGTATCCGTACTTTATTGCAAGAAGAAAAGCAGATAGATTACGATTTGGTGAATGCTGTGTTGGGAGAAAATGACCCAGAATACGCAGAAAGAGCGTTGAAGGATTTATTGGATGTACGCGATCGCGCTCTTTTCCTACAACAAATCCGCAATGACGGTACACTGGATAAAATATATGAAACTGTCAACCGTTCTGCACGTTTGGCAGCACAAGGAGATTTAGATACAAAACAACTCGATCCAACTGCTGTAGTTCACCCAGAATTATTTCAAAAGCCTTCTGAGGGAGGTTTTTACAACGCCTTGGTCGAATTGTTACCACAAACTCAAGCAGCACAAGAATCAAGAAATTATCAACTGTTGGTAGCAGGGTTAGAAAAAATTGCTCCGACAGTGAGTAACTTTTTTGATGGGCCGGAAAGCGTTTTGGTAATGGATAATGACCAAAAAATCAAGTGTAACAGGTTACATTTATTGGGTTTACTTCGCAACCATGCGCGTGTATTGGCTGATTTTGGTGCTGTAGTCAAAAATTTGTAGCAATAGGTAGTAAAAAGTAGTGTAAATTTTGCCAATTAACGTTACTATAAGGTTGCTTAACCAGGGATTTCTGCTACAGTCTATGTCCAAAGCTCATGTGATTGGATTAGGAAAGTCCGGTGTTGCTGCGGCGAGATTGTTGAAACGGAATGGTTGGGAGGTGGTGCTTAGCGATCGCAACACCTCTCTCGACCTCCGGAAGCAACAAAAAGAACTCGCTGCGGAACAAATTACCGTTGAATTGGGGTATTCCCTGGAATTAAATGATTCAGGTTTACCCCAATTAATTGTTGTCAGTCCCGGTGTTCCTTGGGATATTCCTGTATTAATTCAAGCACGAGAGTTGGGCATAGCAACCATCGGCGAAATGGAACTCGCATGGCGGCATTTACAATCTACACCTTGGGTGGCGATTACTGGTACCAATGGAAAAACTACCACTACCTCTTTAATTGCTGCAATTTTTCAAACAGCGGGACTTAACGCCCCAGCTTGCGGTAATATCGGCTACGCCGCCTGCGAGGTTGCCCTTGAATTTGGGGAGACAAGCGAAGAAACTCAAATCCAAAATCTAAAATCCAAAATCCAAAATCCCCTTGATTGGGTAATTGGAGAGATTAGCAGCTACCAAATAGAATCTTCTCCTTCTTTAGCACCGCGCATCGGTATTTGGACGACTTTCACGCCGGATCACCTTGCTCGTCATAAAACCTTAGAGAAATATTACGATATTAAAGCTCATTTGCTGCGTCAGTCGGAAATGCAAGTCTTCAATGGCGATGACGCATATTTAAGCAAACTAGGTTTGAGTCATTGGCCTGATGCCTATTGGACAAGTGTTAAAGGTAAAGATTGTCTGATAGGCGGTAAAGGTTTTTACATTGAAGATGGTTGGGTTATGGAAAAATTGACTGCAACCTCTGCGCCTGAACGTGTTGTAGAAACATCTGCGTTGCGGATGGTGGGAGAACATAATTTGCAAAATCTCCTAATGTCAGTTGCAGCAGCGCGGTTAGCAGGTATTGATCCAGAAGCGATTTCTCGCGCTATTAGAGAGTTTCCTGGTGTTCCCCATCGCTTGGAACACATTTGTAATTGGGAAGGAATTGATTTTATCAACGATAGTAAAGCGACTAACTACGACGCCGCCGAAGTCGGGTTAGCATCGGTGAAAAGTCCAGTAATTTTAATAGCTGGTGGTGAAGGGAAAGCAGGAAATGATACTGGTTGGATAGCGCAAATTCAAGCCAAAGCTGCTGCTGTTTTATTAATTGGTAATGCAGCCCCCACCTTTGCCCAACGACTGCAAGAAGTAGGGTATGCTACTTACGAAATTGTGGAAACTATGGAAAGGGCTGTTCCCAGGTCAGCGGAATTAGCGAAACAGTATCAAGCACCTGTAGTGTTGCTATCACCAGCGTGTGCGAGTTTTGACCAGTACGCTAACTTTGAGGTGCGAGGCGACCATTTCCGCAAGTTGTGTCTTAACTGGGTGGAAAACGGAAAGTGATTATGAAGTTTTGCACAAAACTGAAACACAAATTTATTAATCTGTGTTACCGTGTCTAGAGAAGATTAAATTCGGTTGCAAAGTTTGTTTTTATCTATATTTATTGCAGACCTCTCCGAATCTAAATCTCTACACTCAACGATTCGGGAGAAATTTTATGTCACTTTATGTTGGTAATCTATCTTACGAGGTTCAAGAGGACGACCTTAAAGAAGTTTTTGCAGAGTATGGAACTGTTAAAAGCGTTCAATTACCTAAAGACCGAGAAACAGGTCGGGTAAGAGGTTTTGCTTTTGTGGAAATGGGAACTGAAGCAGAAGAAGCAGCAGCAATTGAAGCCCTCGATACTGCTGAGTGGATGGGTCGCAGCTTAAAGGTTAATAAAGCTAAGCCTAAGACAGATGGCGGCTCGTTTGGCGGTGGTAGACGGGGAGGCAATAATGGAGGTTACTCTGGCGGAGGATACGGACGCCGCTACTAAGTAGCTTTAAAACAGAGTACTAAACTCTAAAGTCGTAAGGGCAGACAAAGAGTCTGCCTTTTTTTGCAACCTTTGTTGATGCTTATAAGCCAATTTGGTAGGAGATAGAATGACCCAGATAATCGTAGGTGAAAATGAAGGAATTGAGTCAGCTATCCGCCGATTTAAACGACAAGTTTCCAAGGCTGGAATTTTCCCAGATATAAAGAAACATTCTCATTTTGAGACACCGCTTCAAAAACTCAAGCGCAAAGAAGTTGCCAAACACAGACAGCGTAAGAAACGTTTTCGTAATTAGTCTCTAATAGACTTGCTTTGAAAATAGGGAGTAGGGAGTAGGGAGTAGGGAGTGGGGAAAGTCCTATTTTCATACTTCCTGGGGGTGGACACAGATAATTTATCTGTGTCCACCCCCCTCTATCCCCCCGAAACGGGACGCCAGTCGCCTCAAGTCGGGAGACCCGCCCACGGTGAACCAGTCCTGAAGGCGGGTTTCCCGCCGTAGGGAACTGGTGAACCCGAAGGGCGCTGGCTTGGGAAGGCAAAGGAAAAACTTTTATTTATTGTCCATCTGTGGTTAATTATCCTCAATCATGAATGCGTGCAAGAAGTCTAATCAACAGATAAAATTCACCAGCAATTCTACCTTGTTTATGTGCTGTCGTCCCTAAAGGTAGATACTCATTAAGCGATGCCAAGTTTCTATACAGTCCCCTGCTGCATATATATCAGTGACATTCGTTTCCATCTTGCGGTTAACTTGGATTGCACCGCTTCTAAAAACTTACCCAAAACTACCCACAATTAGATAAATCTGGACAAGGGGAACTCTACGGTATAAGTTCCAAGAAATCATCCGAAGTGCATTGCTGCTTACTTTGGTTGAACCTCAGTTTGACCACGGACTCCCAGTTAGAGACAGCACTTACTGCTGGATTTCCCACAGAATTATGAAGGTTTGCCTTGAACCAGTTTGTAGTACGTGTCTTCTTGATTTCATCCTATCTGAGCGTTGCTATCCCGTACTGGTTGAACGTGAGTTGATTATAACACCAAAGCCTCATACCTACCCAAAAAAGTCAAGTAATGGGTAGAGATAGGTAGAAATTAAGTTACAGTTTCTCACCCCGTACACCTGTATAAGCTGTCATAACGTCAGCATAAGCTGTCATAACGTCAGCATATATTGTCCTGTACGTGGGGGTTTTGCCAGTGATTTTTTGATTAAAATCGACAATTGATCTGCTAAACCCTATTTAACTCCTAACTCTTTCAAAAACGGCGCGATAAACCGGTTCACCCTTTTTTTGAGTAGCAATTTCCCGTTCCGTCGGTACTGGTAGCGGATTTTCAGCCAACCATTCTCCTGTACCTAACCTTTGAAAAGCCGGATGTGCTGCAAAGCGATCGCACATTTCCACCGCCACAAACTCTATATCCGACTGTAAAAATACAATCCCTCCAGGTACGAGATAATCAGCGAGTTCAGCAACTAACTCTGGTTGTACAACCCGGCGTTTCGCGTGACGATTTTTAAACCACGGATCGGGAAACTGAATGGAAACACGCTGTAAAATTTCTGTGGGAAGGGAAGATAAAAGCGATCGCAAGGAGTTATTCACATTACAAAACAGATAGTGCAAATTTTGCAATCCCAACTCATCGCCTAATCGATTTGCTTCATTTACCAAAGGTTCTCGAATTTCCAAACCGAGAAAATTCCAGTTTGGTTCTACCTGCGCCATTTGCAACACAAACCGTCCCCTAGCGCAGCCAATATCTAAATGTAGCGGTTGGCTTAGCTTTGCATAAATTTTCTCCCAGTTAAGGGAATCCACAGGTATTTGATACTTTTGCGCCAATGGATTCACGTGTTGACGGACTCGGACTCGAACCAAAGATTTAATCTCCTTTTGTTGGTTAGTTGTTCATGGTTAATGGTTCATGGTTCATGGTTCATGGTTCATGGTTCATGGTTCATGGTTCATGGTTCATGGCTATTAACCATTAACTATTAACTATTAACCATTAACCATTAACCCAAGGTTATTTTCTCACTATGATGACTGATAAATTACCACCTATTTATTTTTACATTCCTCAACGACAATGGCCTGCCGAATACATATTAGCAAGCGCTGATACTTATTGGCGGTGGCAAAATTCGTTGCGTTACGGTCAAGGGCGGTATAATTGGACTCTGCAAACCTATCTTCACCTCAAGCATAATGGATTTCCATGCCAACTGATAGGAACTATACCGACAGAGGGAATTGTTTTGGCACATCGAGACTTTTTGCCAGACAATTTACAACCAACACCAAAATTACTAATTATTTGTTTGCAAGCAGATAAAGAACATCACCCTTACGCACAGGTTCATGTCATACAAAATCCTCATCATTATATGACACGTCGTTGGTCATATCTGTGGGAAACTTATTATATGCCTCATTGGCCTCAGTCTGGTTTAATTCCTCGTGATTCTCAACGTGGTGATAAGTTTGAAAATGTTGCCTTCTTTGGTGTTTTAGGAACCTTAGTTCCGGAATTGCAAACCGATTCTTGGAAAGAGCAGGTCAAAGCTTTCGGTTTAAACTGGAATATAATCAATTTTGAACGCTGGCATGATTACAGTGATGTTGATGTAGTTGTAGCTGTTCGTAGTTTTGATAATAATAAATATAACCATAAGCCAGCTTCAAAATTATATAATGCTTGGCACGCTGGTGTACCTGCAATTCTTGGTTGTGAATCTGCATATCATAACGAGCGTAAAAGTGACTTTGACTATATAGAAGTTACTTCCCAAGCTGAAGCAATTAATGCTCTCAAGCGTTTGCGTGATGATTATAATTTTCGTCAGGCGATGATAGAAAATGGTCGAATTCGAGCCGAAGAAACAAATATTGTTAGTTTAACCACAAAGTGGCGCATCTTCTTAAATGATGTAGCTACTCCTACCTATTATCGCTGGTGTCAATCACCAAATTGGCAGCGACAATTATTTGTATTCAACAGATACTTAAATTTGAAGGTTAACAATATCAAAAAACGCTTTATTAAGTTTTATTTACGATAACAAATAAATCATATTATTTTTTGTTCATAGTTCATGGTTAATGGTTCATGGCTATTAACTATTAGCTATAAGAATCCTGAATCAATCTTAAAAAATCTCTAAGTAGGGTAGGCACTGCCCACCCTACTATTAACCATTAACCATTAACCATTAACTATTAACTATTAACCATTAACCATTAACTATTAACTATTATTAAGAGCGATCGCTCCCACCCAGAGTAGCAAAGCAAGCGTTATACTCTTTTGAAAAGAGAACTTTACACACTGCTTTTCAGATACTCCTTACATCAATGATTTCCAATATTCGTTTTGCCATAGTCAGCGACTTACATATTGCACTTTCCCATACTATCTGGAATCATCCCAGCCGTTTTCATTTGGTAGAAGTGAGTATTCCGGCGTTGGAAAATGTACTAGAACATTTAACACAACTAGATTTAGATTTTCTTTTGCTACCAGGAGATTTAACCCAGCATGGTGAACCTGAGAACCATGCTTGGTTGCAACAACGCTTAGCAAAATTGCCGTTTCCAGTCTACGTTGTTCCTGGTAATCACGATGTACCTGTTCTCAATGCCAATGAACAATCAATTGCTTTTACGGATTTTCCCTACTATTATCATAAATTTGGCTACACAGAACCGGAAAAACTTTACTACACTTGTCAAATACTGCCGGGAGTCAGGCTAATTGGTCTTAATTCTAACTTTTTTAACGACCAGGGAGAACAGATAGGACGCTTAGATACTCAACAACTGCGGTGGTTAGAAGAGGTACTAGCGGCGGCTCGTGATGAATTGGTGTTAGTAATGATACACCATAATGTGATTGAGCATTTGCCCAATCAATCACGTCACCCGATGGCAAATCGCTATATGTTGGAAAATGCACCGGAACTATTGCAGTTATTGCGGCACTACGGAGTAAGGCTGGTATTTACCGGGCATTTACACGTTCAGGATGTGGCGTACTCTCAAGGAGTATACGATATCACCACAGGTTCTTTAGTGAGCTATCCTCACCCTTATCGAGTGTTAGAATTTCGTCAGGATAATCACGGTAGAGACTGGTTACAAATTTTATCCTATCGAGTGAAATCAATACCAGATTTCCCTGACTTGCAACAAGCCTCACGTAAATGGATGGGCGATCGCAGTTTTAGGTTCCTCGTCAAGTTTCTGACCCTGCCACCTTTAAACCTACCATTAGAGCAGGCGCAAGAACTAGCTCCTAATCTTCGGGACTTTTGGGCAAATATAGCCAACGGAGATGCAATGTTTGACTATCCAGATTTTCCGCCAAAAGTGCGTAGCTACTTCGAGAAATATGGCGCAGTCGGGACTTGTGGCGCACCCTTCTTCATAGATAATAATAGTACGCTACTGCTCTCAAAGAGTTAGGAGTGAGGAGTGAGGAGTTAGGAGTTAGGAGTTAGGAGTTAGAAGTTAAGAGTTAGGAGTTAGGGGTTAGGAGTTAGAAGTTAGAAGTTAAGAGTTTAAGAATGAAAAGTTAACCAAATTCCCAACTCCTCACTCCTCATTCCTCACTCCTCACTCCTCACTCTTAACTCCTCACTCTTAACTCCTCACTCCTCACTCCTAACTCCTAACTCCTCATTCCTAACTCCTAACTCCTAACTCCTTAAGGCTGACGACAAATCCCAAATACAGAGGTGTAACCGTGCAGGAAGGTATTACCACCGACAGGGCCGATTTCGCCGCCGCAGAAAAAGCCCCCCAAGGGAATATCATTGAGGTAGCGTTGGAATAGTTCTGAATCAAAATTAGGTTTACCGTAGAGTCCTGCGCCTCGTCCGAGACAGGAAAACATCAATGCACCCACAGCAGAAGGTTCGGAGTTTCGTTGTGTTTGATACCGCCGTAGCAGGAATTCCAAATCTTGGGCTGAGGCTTCGGCATCGCGGAGGTGGAATTGCAAGCGTTGTCCAGCGCGAACATAATCACCAATCGCGATCGCTCCCCCAACTGGGTCTACTCCGAGAATATCACGAATTAAAAAATCTCCCTGTTGTAAACAAAGCTTAAATTCGTCCATTGCCAAGCCAATAAAGAGAGAATTCTGTGCTAGAGTTCTTTCTTCTTCACTGAGATTGGCGATTAAATCTCGCAGTACGATTAGGGGTACTTGCTCATCTAATTCCAAAATAATATTGCGATCGCCTTTTGTGATTTGGTATGGTTTGCCAATAGGTCGGCATCCTTGCGCCACAATCGTTTCTAAAACAATATTGCCATTCAAAGCCACACCTACTGTACCCTCTCGATATAGGCGATCGTTACAAAATAGGGCAATCCGACCACCCATAACGCCACCGCTTGCCTGTCCCCCCACTGTCACCGACCCTGGATAAGCATAATCCAAACCCTGCAAAAGGTCATTGATACCAGAGGAGAAAGAAGCGGACAGCAAAATGAACTGAGGTTTAGATGAAGGAGGTACACCAATTAAATCTATCCAAGCATTCGGCGGTCCATCCAAATCTGGTAATTCTTCGGCAACAACATGAAAAGGTTTCACATCTACCCCCGGAAGGTGGGCTAAAGTGAGGCTGAGGGCAGGTTCTGCTTCCAATTCTTGGGTTTGTCCCCTAACAGTTGTGCCAATAACACCGCCACCACTACAGCCAATTAGCACAGGTACAGAAAGTTTTTCAGCCAGTAAAGGCAAAAGTCGGGAATACTCACTCGCGAAAGCAGACGAAATGAATACCAGCCCAAGATCCGCAGGTGCCGATAAACCAGAAACAGCCCGCTGTACCACATCTGCAACAGCTGCTTCTAAAGAGGGACGGGTTGAGAGGGCATTTGCCCACTGCATTTGGTCTGCCATGACTTTTACGCTCGTTCTACGTTAGCGGCTAGTAGTATTTTTACTTTTTTATCCTGAAGAACATGAAATTGCATCCTACACTAAGTTGATTGATACTAACCCTTTCTAACCATCCTGTGAAAGCAAGAGTTCTATAATATGCACCTTAAAGATATTGTATGATCTCTACTTTCAAGTAGATGCCTTGTAAAATCTTAAAAGAAAGGGTAAGTAGAGTATCAATGCAGTGGTTGGACGTATATGTTAATGAAGCATCAGGTGAAAATACTAAACTAGCAGTTAAATAGGTAGAATAGGAAAGAATACTCAACAACCGTTTTTGTTGTACTCTTTCTGGACTCTTATTCACAACAAACAACAAGATTGCAATCATGAGCGATATCCAAGATAAAATCAACCAAGAACTTGAAGAAGCTCGCGCTGTCTGTGATACCGCAGGTAGCAGTTCTGCTGAGTGCGCTGCTGCTTGGGATGCAGTAGAAGAACTACAAGCAGAAGCTTCCCATCAAAAACAGAAAAAGCCCAAAAACGCCTTAGAGCAATATTGTGATGCAAATCCGGAAGCTGATGAATGCCGGGTTTATGACGATTAAAGAGGTGAATTCACAAGCAAGTAACTAGGATCTGATTCCTGAATATCTTGCACCTTCAGCTTTTTAGGCATCAAATATTACTGCCTTTTTGTTAGTTTACGTATAAAAACTTAAACTAAGGGTAGTTAGAAAAAGTTTCTGAATCTACTCAGAAGCTGAACAAATGCCAATCTTTGCAAGCAAATTTGGAGGTGTCAAGCATGTAGCCTGTGAGGGTGGGTTGCCAAACTCTCCCTGCGGCTACAAAATGTTGCTGTAAAATATTACAGCCATTTTCAGGTAAATAGACCGGAGGATATTGTCGGGGCGGGTTTTGTTTCAATCTCAAACTTTTGTCGAAAGGATGTCTACTAAACCCGCCCCTACTAAACTCGCCTCTACAAAAAATTGTGCTTCAAATCAATGAACTTTGCTCTAAGTTTGGGTACTTTGAGTTGCTTGTTTTTTTGTGAAAGAACAAAATATCCTATAAGATTTTTCTATTAATTTGCCAAGAATCCGGAAAAACTCAAAATACAGTAACAGCCTGAAGTTAAATCTTTAACTTTGTGATTAAAATTAATAACTAATAGCTACGATTATCTATATATTAGCTAGTTAAATATCTGACAAAAATCCCGTCCGTGCGTATTCCTCTTGACTAAAAGTAATTATCTTATCGTCTCTGAAATAACTATGAACAACGAAGTTTGGTTTCGCCACTTAGTCTGGATGGACTACCGACTGGCGGTATTATTTACGGTGATTATTCCCCTAATACTGCTGATTTGGGCATTTGTGCAAAAAGCCGAAGCGATACAACGCTTGTTAAGTATTTACTGGCGAGTATCAAGTTTGCTAGCAATTACGATTTACTTAATGATTGCCCAGTATCCAATCAGTTTTATCTCCGGGTTTATGGGGCGAATCCTCATACCCATTTCACTTTGGTTCTGGGTGGATCTCAATGATGAAATTGACTATCAGTCCAACGGACCGTTGAAACTGATTTTCACCTCTTGGCGGTGGGCTACAACTGTTTATTGTATATTAGGTACGCTTGCCTTTATACCTTTTGTCGGTTGTGCTTTTTCCGCCAATTTGAGCAATAATCCCAATTGTCGCGTTTGGCTCGAGGCTCCGTTACTGTTTAAAGAGATTTTCCATCATAATACCAGCCCTGCTATTCTCGGCATTTTTGGCATTCTTAGTTTAATCATTTACGTGCTTTACTTAAGTTACTTTGTCTTAGTGAAGCTGGGTAAGCAGGGACGTTCAGCGACACAACAGTAAGGATTTTGGATTTTAGATTTTGGATTTTGGATTAGTCATTAGTCATTAGTCATTAGTCATTAGTGATTGGATTTTTCCCCATTCCCAATGTCTGATACTCAATGCTCGTTGCCCATTTTCCATTACCTAATCTAAAATCTAAAATCTAAAATCCAAAATTGATTATGAATGATTCTATTAGCACAAGACTAGAACGATACACAATTAAACGCCCGCAAGAAGTATTACTTGTAACAGCAGAAATTGCTGGTGAGGAAGACCAAATAGCTATATTTAAAGGCTTTTCCAGTTCTTTAATGCGTCCTACCGCCTTTGACCCCGATGTCCCCGTTTTGCCAGAGGGTGCAAACATTCTCAAAATTGACCGAGTAGCGAGTCCATATAATCCGGAAGCACCCCGTTATATCCAACAAGGACTAAGTTGGGAAGATATGCAAGCTTTATTGTCAGAAGTTGGACTTTAGTCAATAGTCATTAGTTATTAGTCATTAGTCATTAGTCATTGGATTTTTACCGATGCCCGATGCCCAATTCCCAATTCCCAATTCCCGATGCCCAATTCCCAATGCCCAATGCCCAATTCCCAATGCCCCTTTCCGGATACACTCTCCCCGTATTTGCTGCTGCTGCTGCGGTTGCGGCTTTAAACTGGTTACGCGATCGCCAACCCCAAACTTCAGTATCTATAGATTTAATTGAACCAGCACAAATGGTAGAAATACCGATTGAACAAGTCGCTGGACTTTCTGAAAATATGGCTTTGGCAATCACCCGCAGCGAACCAGGTGATAATCTTGACTTGACAAGAAATACTCCAATTTGGGCTTTGGTTGAATGGGGAGTGGGGAATGTAGAGACGCGCCATGGCGCGTCGGTCGTAGGGGAAGGAGAGAGGATAATTATTAAAGGTGGGGAAGGAATTGGCAAAATAGTGGGTACTGAAAATCAACCTGCTATTTATGCTTATGCCCAAAGGGTATTACGAGAGAATTTACAGCAAAGGCTTACACCAGAAGAAAAAATTACGGTGACGATTATTCTACCGGAAGGGCGATCGCTGGCTGTTCGTACGTCGAATGCTGCTTTTGGTGTGGTGGAAGGACTTTCTCTACTGGGAACAACGGGTATTTCTCAGCCTTTGACTGCGCCAGGACAACTCGAAGCTTTTCGCACTGAGTTGCAAGACAAAGCCAGTCGTTTTGATTGTCTGGTTTTCTGTGTGGGCGAAAATGGTTTAGATTTAGCCCAGAAAATGGGTGTGAATCCCGAACAATTGGTCAAAACTGCTAACTGGTTAGGGCCGATGTTGGTAGAAGCCGCTTTGCAGGGTGTGAAGGAAATTTTATTATTTGGCTACCACGGTAAACTGATGAAGCTAGCGGGGGGTATTTTCCACACTCACCATCATCTTGCTGATGGACGGCGAGAAATTTTGGCAGCCCACTGTGCTAACGTAGGTTTACCTACACCAGAACTACAAACTGTATTTAACAGTGCTACTGCGGAAGCAGCACTAAAACACTTACGTTCATTAGATCAGATTACTGGCAGTGATTGGGTAAATAGAGTGTATAGTGCGATCGCTCAAGAAATCGATTCTCGCTCCCTAGCATACATTCAAAACCACTACGAAGGTACAGGTTCGTTACCTGTGATTGGTTCTATCCTCTTTGACCGCGATCGCAAAATTATTGTTAAAAGCAAAACTGCTTGTTTTCTTTATGCGAAATTATGTTAACTTATTATGAATAATCATGACAAATCAAAATAAATATTTCTTTCAATAACCACTCTAGGGTATTTTTTTCTTTTTAATACCATTCATAAATACGTGGGCTAGACAAGCGCCGTTCAGGTTGCGTTTGTACAGGAATTCCCTATCCTTGTACCATTTGGAATAATGTTTAAAGGCTGATGGATTGCAAGAACAGCAAACTTTGCAAGGTTTCTACAATCCAAAATCCAAAATCCAAAATCCCAAATCCCAAATGGTATTACCTACACCGTAAAGCGACGATTTTTCTATACATTCACACACTCTCCCCGTCATGAAAACAGTGGTGACTTTACCAACAGAACAAGCGCCTCAAACAGCAGAACCCTTGGGGCAAATCAATCGCCAAATGATTGTGATTCTCGATTTTGGCTCTCAGTATTCTGAACTGATTGCCCGACGAATTCGAGAAACTCAAGTATACTCTGAAGTTCTTTCCTATCGCACTACAATTGAACAACTGCGCAAACTAAATCCCAAGGGAATTATTCTTTCTGGAGGGCCTAATTCAGTTTATGATCAGGGCGCTCCCCATTGTGATCCAGAACTTTGGCATTTGGGAATCCCTATTTTGGGCGTTTGCTACGGTATGCAGCTGATGGTTCAACAGCTGGGTGGGGAAGTGGCAAGGGCTGACCGAGGTGAGTACGGGAAGGCGTCGCTATACATAGATGACCCTACAGATTTGCTCACTAACGTCGAAGATGGTACAACCATGTGGATGAGTCATGGTGACTCAGTGAAGGAAATGCCATCTGGATTTGAGTTGCTGGCACATACAGAAAATACCCCCTGTGCTGCGATCGCTGACCACCAGCGCAAACTTTATGGCGTTCAGTTTCATCCAGAAGTAGTGCATTCGATTGGTGGTTTGGCATTAATTCGCAATTTTGTTTATCACATTTGCGAATGCGAACCCACCTGGACAACCGCCGCCTTTGTAGAAGAATCAATCCGCGAAATTCGCGCCAAAGTCGGTGAAAAGCGTGTTCTGTTGGCACTTTCTGGGGGGGTAGATTCTTCTACCCTCGCCTTTTTACTGCATAAAGCCATCGGCGACCAATTGACTTGTGTATTTATTGACCAAGGCTTTATGCGCAAGTATGAACCAGAGCGGTTGTTGAAATTGTTCCAAGAGCAGTTTCATATACCCGTAGAGTATGTGAATGCTCGCGATCGCTTCCTTAACGCTCTCAGTGGTGTTACTGATCCTGAAGAAAAACGTCGTATTATTGGACACCAGTTTATTAGTGTATTTGAGGAGGAATCAAAACGGCTTGGTCCCTTTGATTATCTAGCCCAAGGTACGCTATATCCAGACGTGATAGAATCCGCCGATACCAACGTAGATCCACAAACTGGGGAACGGGTAGCGGTGAAAATCAAGAGCCATCATAATGTTGGTGGTTTACCCAAAGATTTGCGATTCAAACTAGTGGAACCATTGCGGAAACTCTTTAAAGATGAAGTCCGCAAAGTTGGGCGTAGCATTGGTTTACCAGAAGAAATCGTGCAACGCCATCCCTTCCCTGGTCCTGGTTTAGCAATTCGGATTATAGGCGAAATTACCGCCGAACGCTTGAAAATTTTGCGTGACGCTGATTTGATAGTCCGGCAGGAAATTAACCAACGGGGCTTATACCATGAATATTGGCAAGCCTTTGCGGTATTGTTGCCGATAAAAAGTGTAGGCGTGATGGGGGATCAGCGTACCTACGCTTATCCCATAGTCTTACGCATCATTACCAGTGAAGACGGCATGACCGCAGACTGGGCGCGTGTGCCTTATGATGTACTGGAAGTGATTTCTAACCGCATTGTGAATGAAGTCAAAGGCGTTAACCGTGTGGTTTACGATATCACCTCCAAGCCGCCTGGAACCATCGAATGGGAATAGGGGCGCTTGGGCGCTTGGACTAGGGGCGCTTGGGCTAGGGGTTAGAGAATCATTTTTTACACTAGTGGTCTGTTTCGTTAGTTCTGAGGAGTCGTGAAAGTTCGTAGTCAGGGCTTTAGCCCTTGAAATTGAGCGATAAATCGCTCACTACGAACCCTCTCAAAATTAATAGGACAAACCACTAGTGTTTGGATAAAATTTACAAGAAAATCATTGCGATAACGCAACTCTCTACGTTTATCATCTGTCTCAAGATAGAGTAGTAGCGAATTACTATCTTGTACAACGATAAATTATGAGCCTTTGTATAAATCCTACTTGTCCTCAACCAAACCACCCAGATAACGATGAAAACCGCTTTTGTCAGAGTTGTGGTTCTCAGTTGGAGTTGGTAGGGCGTTATCGGGTAATGCGTCTTTTGAGTGATAAAACTGGTTTTGGCAAAGTTTATGAAGCTTATGAACAGGACAAGCCAAAAATCGTTAAGGTACTCAAAGAGAATCTTAACAGTGATGCTAAGGCAGTAGAACTATTTCAGCAAGAAGCTGCGGTGTTGGGACATTTGGATCATCCCGGTATTCCCAAGGAGGAAGGCTATTTTCAGTATCAAACCAGAAATGGTTTACTGCTACATTGCATTGCAATGGAAAAAATTGAAGGTTCCAATTTAGAAGGGTGGCTAAAGCAACAGCAGAATCGACCAATTTCTCAAGAACAAGCGATCGCCACCTTGAAACAACTGGCACAAATATTAGTTTTAGTGCATGGTAAGCAGTACTTGCATCGGGATATCAAGCCATCTAACATTATGATCCGATCCCCCCTAGCCCCCCTTAGTAAGGGGGGTTGGGGGGATCTAGCCCCCCTTAGTAAGGGGGGTTGGGGGGATCTGGTGTTGATAGATTTTGGTACAGTGAGGGAACTAACAAGAACCTATTTAGCAAAAGTCAACAGTGGTGGTGGCGGTGTTACAGCAATAACGTCCTCTGGCTACAGCGCACCAGAACAAATGAACGGTCAAGCTTTACCACAGTCAGATTTTTTTGCTTTGGGACGCACGTTTGTATTTTTGCTGACGGGACACCATCCTTTGGATATGTATGATGTTTACCACAACGTTTTGCATTGGCGCGATCATGTAACCCACGTGTCACCTTTACTGTTGAATTTTATCGATTGGTTAATGGCACGGGAAGTGAAGCAACGTCCCGCTAATGCTCAAGAAATTCTACAACGTTTGGCAGAACTTGAACAGCAACTAACTGGAACTACTGCTGCAACTATTAATATAGTGGGGAGTCCAAAAACAGAACAGTTAACACCGCCACCTACTACAACTTTGCCGCCACAACCAGTTTGTTTTCCACCAGAAGAAAAACAACGAGAAAAATTACCATTACTGGCATTGTTTGTTGCATTGTTGGTGTCATTAGGATTACTGGGTGTAGTAGCATTAGCAACGCGATCGACTAAATTTGCTTTATTGCCTCCAGATTATGGGCAATTACCAGAGAAAAAAGGTCAAGTTGATTACTTTCCTTATCAAGAAGGAAAAGATAGTCAAGGTAGAACAGCCGAGTTTAACATTGCTGTTTTGTCAGTGGAATATAAATGGCTTTTAGGCAGTGATTTTCAAGTAAAATATAACAATAGAATTATTAATCTTGATAACTTAAGGGCAAACTTAGAACAAGAAGGAATACAGACTATTATGCAAAATCCTACTGAAATTATTTCAGTAGGTACAGCTTCTTGTGAAGGTGCATCACAAATTGAGGAACGTAGGGCGTTTGAACGTGCAAAGCAAATCCAACTGTTAGCGAAAAAGTTATTTTTTCATGTTGCAAGTGTGAGAGGTTATCGTTTATTAAATCTGGGTCAATTTCGCCGTAATGATTGTCAGGCTAATCAAGATTTAACAGCATATCAGAGAAGTATTATTATTATTGGTGTGCGAAAACAATCAGAAGGTGTAATTCTGGATGAAGCGCTGCGAAATAGGTTAGAGAAGAAACCATTTGCTGATTTTAAATTAGAGGATTATTCGTTAGCTTCTCCAGAGAAATTTAAAACAATACCAAGTAATTTGTAGCAGAAATTGACTATTTAGCGTGACTATTGCTGTATCGCACTTAAATTATTTACATGCTTGTTCGACAATAGCTGTATGAATGCTAGTACCGTATTTATTTAAATAGTATTTTTAGTAGAATAACTGAGATTATATAGCCTATTTAAAAGTAAAAAGACTTTTTTAATCTTTATCCTCTTTAGCCATAAACTACTTTTTGTAGTCACTTTCTCACCTATGGCTAAAGCAGCAGATATCAGTACTAAGCGATTAATCAGCCTTGCACCCTCGAACTGGGTAAAATGGGTAACGCAAATTCCCGACATCAAATCTGGAGAAATTCTCAACTCAGAATTCCAATGGATTAGCCGTGAGAGTGATGTTTTAATCCGCGCCGACAGTCCAGAACATGGACGATTTCTCGTATTAAACGAGTTACAATTGCGCTATAAGCCGGAAATGCCTAAACGGATGCGAGCATATGCCGCACTGGCGGAAGAAAAGTACAATTTACCTGCCTATCCGGTACTAATTAACATTCTCAAAGAAGGTGATTTAGAAATTCCTAATCGCTATGAGTCGGAGTTTGCAGGTTTACAAGCACGTCAAGATTACCGTGTCATAAATCTTTGGGAAGTTGATGTGGAAACAGTTTTTCAACAACCAATACCATCTCTACTTCCCTTTGTACCAATTCTCAAGGGTGGCGCAGAGCAACCGATTATACAACAAGCTTTGCAAATTCTCCGTGCTGATGAACAATTGAATCAGCTAGAAACCGTTTTAGCATTTTTTGCTAGCTTCGTATTAGACAGTGCGTTATACCATTTCTATGTGAAGATGCACATTATTAGCCTGCGTAGGCAGGCTTTGTATGTGTAGCCCCAGGCTTATAGCCTGTGGGGATAATATGCAGCCTCATAGAGAATTGGTATTAGTTCAACAAATCATGAGGTGGGATATGGCAGTGTTAAGTCAATCTCCTTGGTATCAGCAAATCTTGAAAGAAGGAGAACAACGAGGACGGCGTGAGGAAAGGCTGTCTGGCATTGAATTGGGTTTGGAGATCAAATTCGGCAGCGAAGGATTACAACTAATGCCAGAAATCTCTCAAATTTCTGATTTAGAGCAATTAAAGCTAATTCAGCAGAGAATCAAAACAGTGAATACTCTCGATGAATTACGCGAACTAATTCGCAACATTCAGTCCAACTAGTTCATGGTTAATGGTTCATAGTTCATAGTTCATGGCAATTAACCATTAACCATTAACTATTAACCATTAACTAATGACTAATGACTAATCCAAATCCCTATGCTCCCATTCCCGAATACTGCTTTAATCCCCGCCGCCATAACCAGCGATTCAAAACAAAAAATAGCACAATCCAAACCACTGTTGTCAAAAATGACCGCGTTAAATCTACAGGTAGTCCCACCAAAATACTCGCAGGAATATCAATTAAATAGGGGAATGGTGTAAAAAGTACTACTGCTCGCACTCCTTCAGGAAATACATCCAAAGGAGCAATTAAACCAGACAAAAATAAGTAAAACAAAAACCAAAAATTTTCTAAAGCGCTAGCCCTTTCGGTCCAAAATGCGAACATAGAAAACGTGTATTGAATCGTAAAGCGTAAAACAAAAGCTAGCACCGCCGCCAAAGCAAATAACAAAAAGTTTCTCAAACTTGGTATCCAAAAAGCTTCAGGATAGAGTAAGAAAAACAACGCTACCAACAGCAAAGCAAAGGGTATGCGGGCAAATCTTTCACCCACATGAGATGCAACATGATGCCATCCTGGATCAAGCGGTTGTAACAAACGATTGGAAAGTTTGCCTTCTACTACTTCCCTTTCCACATCCCAAATTACCCAAACAACGCTTAATTGTCTGACAAGAAAAGCCGCCAAAAAGTAACGGGCAAAATCCACGGATGTCAAACCAAATTGTCCACTCTGCGCCGCCTGCGTCCAAACTCCCATGAGGATAATTGGCAAAGAACCAGATAAAACCCATAAAATTAGTTCTGCCCGATATTCCACCATGTAGGCGTAATAAACTGAAATCAATGTCAGTGCAATTCTGATTATTCGCTTCATAATTTAGTCATTAGTCATTAGTCATTAGTCATTAGTCATTAGTCATTAGTTAATGGTTCATGGTTCATAGTTCATAGCTATTAACCATTAACTATTAACCATTAACTCCTAACTCCTAACTCCTAACTCCTAACTCCTAACTCCTAACCACTCCCGCCTGAAACACTTGTCCAATCACTTCTTCTACTGGCGGTTCGGTTACTGTTAAATCAATTACCTCTAAATCAGATAAAATTCGCGACACGGTACGTGTCAAGTTCTCTCGTTGCACCATAAAACACGCCATTCGCCCATCTAGCTTTTTCACATCACCGTAAAACATCAGTTTTTCTTTCGGGAGAGATTCGGCTAACTCCACATGAACTTCCCGGTAAGGTGCAAACTGTTCTAGCAGTCCATCCAAGCTACCGTCATACATCAATTTTCCTCGGTGAATTAACAGTACTCGTTGACACAAAGCCGTAATATCAGCCATGTAATGGCTTGTCAACAGTACTGTAGCCTGATAACGTTGGTTGTATTCACGCAAAAAATCACGCACCCCCACTTGAGCGTTAACATCTAATCCTAATGTCGGTTCATCCAAAAACAACACTTGGGGACGGTGCAAAAGTGCTGCTAAAAGTTCCGCCTTCATGCGTTCACCTAAAGACAGCTTACGTACTGGTTGATTAAGCTTGTTTTCTAGGGACAGCATATCGGTTAACTCTCCCACCCGTTGCCGAAACTCGCGATCGCTAATACCATAAACAGCAGCGTTAATCTTCAAAGAATCCATTGCTGGCAAATCCCAAAGCAACTGCTGTTTTTGTCCCATAACTAAAGTGATTTTTTGCAAAAATCCCTCTTGGCGACGATAGGGAACATATCCAGCAACTGTAACTTTACCACTGGAAGGATGAATTAACCCCGTCAGCATTTTCAGTGTAGTAGTTTTACCAGCACCATTCGGCCCTAAAAACCCCACTACTTCACCAGCAGCTATTTCAAAAGAAACATCTTGAACTGCTTTGATTTCGCGATAGGTGCGGCGAAAAAAGTGGGTGATTGTCCCTATAATTCCTGGTTCTTTAACAGCAACAGGATAAACTTTGCTCAGGTTTTGAGCCTCGATTATCGGCATAATTATATTTTGTTAGTAGTTAATGGTTAATGGTTCATGGTTCATGGTTAATGGTTAATGGTTAATGGTTCATGGTGTTTTTTCTATTAACTATTAACTATTAACTATTAACTATCAACCACTAACCACTAACATTATTTTTAACGTAAATTACCTGATCGCAAAATACTAATAATTAACCATAAGCCTAACAAACTAGCAGTGGCAAATAACACGTTGCTCAAAAAAGACAGTTGCGCTGTACGTGCATTACTAGAAATAATTGCTGCACCCATAATCAGTGAACCTACCATGATACTAAAAGAAAGCCGATTAGCTGCATCATCTGTGGTGCGGCGCAAGCCATCTAGACCGCGTACTGATAAATTCCATTGGAGTGTTTCTGAAGTTACTCTGTCTAAGAACAATTCAATTTGCCGAGGGGATTGTAAAGACAAACTTTTAATATCCAGTGCTGTTCTCAGGAGCGATCGCACGGGAGTTTCCCCAAACAATTGTCGGCGGAATAAGTCTGTTAATAATGGCTGAATTTCGTCCAAAAAGTTCAATTCTGGGTTAAATGACCGCGCTACTCCCTCTAAATTAGCTAGAGTTTTAGCATACAAACCCATATTACTAGGCAAGCGAATTTTATTGTTGCGGGCGACTTGCAACAGTTCATAAATTATCTGGCTGAAATTAATTTCCGACAAGTTCAAGTTGTGATACTTTCGCAGCATTCGGTCATAATCATTTTCTAAGCGAGCCAATATCACTGGTTGCGTAGAATCTGCTAGCTGCAAAGTTAACTGAGCGCACCTTTGAGCATCTAAATCAACTATTGCCAGCAACATTTCTGTTAAAATTTGTTGCGTGCGCGGGTCAAGTCGTCCTACCATGCCACAATCAAGCAGGGCTACACGACCATCTTTGAGATAAAACAAATTTCCTGGATGGGGATCAGCGTGAAAAAAGCCGTCTATATATAGTTGTTGAAAGAACGCCCGAAATAATAATGTAGTAACTTCTTGCCGCGTAACGGCAGGGCTTTTGCCATTGTTATGATCCAGATTTGCCGACAGGAGTGGTACACCGTCCAACCACTCCATTACCATTAATTTTTGTGTAGTTAATTCCCAATTAATTTCCGCAACTACTATTTGCTTGGGATCAAACCAACGACCCTTAGATAAATTACGCCGTAACTGGTCAGTAAAACTAGCTTCCCGTGTAAAATCTAACTCTGCTTCTAGTGCTTTAGTAAATTCTTCGGCGATAGATTTTATTTCATAGGTTTGCCCAAATTCGGTACGCGCCACTAAATCGGCAATACCTTGAATTAGGGCGATATCTTGGCTAACAATCAAATCAATTCCCGGACGCTGCACCTTAAGAGCGACTTCCCGACCATCTGCAAGTGTAGCTCGGTGTGTTTGAGCAATGGAACCAGCTGCAACCGCGACAGGATTAATTGTGGTGAAGGTTTCTTCAAGAGGACGCTTTAATTGCTTGCGAATGACTACTTCTATCTCTGACCAGGGAACCGGTGGTACTTCATCTTGCAGCGTTGATAGTTCCTCAATATAAGCTGCGCTAAGTAGGTCAGGACGGGTAGACATTAGCTGACCTAGTTTAACATAGACAGGTCCCAAATCTACCAAGATATTTTTTAATACCGCTGGCGTAGGTAGCTGAGGTTCATCGGCTTTACCGCCAGTAAGTAGCCTACGCATGTAGTCCCAGCCATTGCGAAATAGGACTTCTACAATTTCTCGTTGACGAGGAACAGTTTGAGTGAGGAACATAGTTTTAATAAACCGCCATTATGGCAGAGAACGCAAAAAAACAGATAAAAAAGAAATTAAAGAGGAATACAACAGGGGATAACAATACACCTGAAGTTATTGCCAGAACTGGTATTTTTGAGAATTGTGCTGGCATTGGTGCAGTTTTTGAACCTTTGTAAAGACGATTTTACAGCTTCTGTCAAACTTTGCTCTGTGAGCATACGTTTGACATAATCCGAGCAGGAATCCCCACCATGCAATAGACGATGGGGACAAGAAAACCCTTTGCGCGGAGAAATCAAATTTTGATAGGCAATAATAGAGTTTATTGCCATTGTCTTAGCGAGAGGCTCAAAACTGGTGATTTCCATAACCAAAACACAAAGCATCCGACAGTCAAGTTATACCGAAAAATCTACCTTAAGAGCCTCTGTCATTAGTTATTAGTTAGGAGTTAGGAGTTAGGAGTTAGGAGTTAGGGGCTAGGGGCTAGGGGCTAGAGGGGGCTAGGGGCTAGTGTAAAAATGATTCTCTAATCCCTAACCCCTAACCCCTAACCCCTAATCCAAGCGCCCCTAATCCCTAATCCAAGCGCCCCTAGCCCCTAGCCCCTTCATAGCAATTCCGTAAACCGGGGATCGCTAGAGAGTGTTTTGAGAACCTGCTTGATTTCTTGAGTGCGGTCTTTTTTGACAATGAGGGTGACATTGCGATCGCGCACAATTACCACATCCTCTAAGCCGATGGTAACAACCACATCATCCGAATTGCTGGCATAAACAATCGCACCCTGAGTATCCAATCCTACATGATTAGCCAGTTCTACATTCGGATTATCTTCTTTTTTCAATAAACGCTCGATCGCATTCCAATCGCCTAAATCATCCCAGCCAAATTCTACTGGTAAGACATATGCTAACCCTGTCTTTTCCATCAAAGCATAGTCTATACTCTTCTTAGGAAGGTGGGGATAGATGTCAGGACCGTGTTGTTCTAACGGCTCAATAATTTCTGGAGCGTGGACATGCAGTTCCTTGAGAACAACGCCTGCTCGAAAGATAAACATACCGCTATTCCAGCTAAAACGTCCCGTTGCCAGAAAATTTTCTGCCGTTTCACGGTCAGGCTTTTCAGTAAAGCGGTTAACGTGATAAGCTGGCAAGTCATTAAAGCAACCAATCTTGTCGCCTTGTTCTATGTACCCGTAGCCTGTTGATGGAAAGGTCGGCTTGATCCCCAGTGTGACAATCGCTGCTGTGTTTGCTGCCAGTTCAGTTGCTGCGCTTAAAGTGCGTGCAAAAGCTTCTTGGTCGGCAATCCAGTGGTCAGCAGGGAAAAAGCCGATTAAAGCGTCATCTCCATAACGCTTTTTGATTTCCAAACTTGTCCAGGCAACAGCTGCGGCTGTGTCTCTTCCCTGTAACTCCACTAGTAAGTTGTTAGTTGGCAACTCGGGCAGTTGTTCTTTAACTCCTTGAGCTATCTGACTAGAAGTGATTACCCACAAGTTATCCCAAACGTCTGCAAGTGTTAACAGTCGGTCAGCGGTTGCTTGTAGGAGACTTCTGCCACTGCCATCCAAGCTTAAAAATTGCTTGGGTCGGCTAAGACGACTCAAGGGCCAAAAACGCTCACCTTTTCCACCAGCAAGAATTACAGGGAACAAAGGTTTAGTCATGTTGTCATAGAAACTTACTCAAGGACATTACAAGTGTACTGTGGCGCTTATCACTGGCAAGATTTGTTGCTTGGATTAATATTACGTTTAGGGAGTGGTTGAGTGGGGAGGCAGTTGTAGTGAAACAAGTGGCACGGATACAACAACAAAATCAGGGCAAATCTGAACAAGTCCAACATCCATCTAATCAGGAAAACGCACAGCAACAGGAAGCCTACGTTGCTTCTAATTTTAAAGAGTCTGTGGGTTCCATCCCCAGCCAGCTTTACCATAGGCTGGGGTTGGCTATGCCGCGATGGCTGTTTTGGGTATTAACTATAGTTGTGGGGTTCACGTTATCGGGGTTGTTAGTATCGACCTTGGCGCTTTGGACTCCGCTATGGAGTGATATTGATCGAACAGAGGAAGAATTGGGCATGGAGGGGGCAGACGCAGAAAAAATGCCCCTACCTGGAGAAATTTGGAGCAATATTTCTCAATATAAGCTGACGCGCCCGATGAATATTTTGGTGATGGGTATCGAACCTGTACCGGGTGCTGTTAATGGTTCACCGGAAAGTTTTGCGGGTGACAGCGATACCATGCTGTTAGTCAGGCTCAACCCAGAGGACAAAACCATACGTGTGCTTTCTATCCCTAGGGATACGATGATTGCGATCCCAGAATCAAAGGGATTAACTAAAGTATCTCAAGCTAATGCTCAAGGAGGCCCGGTATTAGCAGCGCGGGTTGTTAGTCGCACCTTAAGCAATGCGCCGATAGACCGTTATATCCGCATCTCACCCAGTGGCTTAAGGCAGTTGGTGGATCAGTTGGGAGGAGTAGAAGTATATGTTCCCCAACAAATGGTGTATAGGGACGCCACTTCAAAGTTTTCGGTTAATTTAGTTAGTGGCTGGCAAACCCTCAACGGCGAACAAGCAGAACAATTTGCTCGTTACCGTGGTGGTAAGATGGGGGATTTAGAAAGAATACAGCGACAGCAAGCATTATTAATGGGGGTACGCGATCGCTTATTTAGCCCTACAGTTTTACCCAGATTGCCTCAACTAGTCCGGATCATGGGCAAGTACTTTGACACTAACCTGAAAGTCGAAGAAATGATGGCAGTGGTTAACTTTTCCCTAAACTTGGAAAGGGAAAAGCTGCAAATGACCATGTTACCAGGTATTTTCAGCAGTTTAAGTGCCGATCCCGATAGCTATTGGCTGGATCTGACAGGAAGAGTAGACTTGCTGAATGATTATACAGGAGTGTCAATCTCCGGTATGAATCCAGCTGCCAAACCCTTACCTAGCATAAAAGTTGCTATTCAAAATGCATCTAATCAACCCCAAGCAACAGAAAAAGTTATTAACACTCTCAAACAGAAAGGCTTTGCAAAAGCTTACGCCATCCCGGATTGGTCTGATAAGCGTAGCGAAACTAAAATTATCGTCCAAAAAGGTAACTTACAAGTAGCAGAACAACTACAACAAATCCTCGGTGTAGGTAGCATTGAAGTGTCATCAACAGGCGACTTAGAATCTGACATTACCATCCGTATCGGAAGGGATTGGAAGTAGTCATTTGTCATTGGTCATTGGTCATTGGTAAAGACAAAGGACAAAGGACAAATGACGAATGACCAAGGACGAAGGACAAAGCTATGAAAGCTATTTTGCTACATTTACTTAACTTGATTGCAATATTGAGTCTTGCTTGTTTATGGGTAATGCTTACTGCAAAACCCGCGATCGCTTAATCAAGCCAAAAAATTTGCAATGTAAGTCAGCCCGGAAATAAATTTCGGGCTGATAGCTAAAGTCCTATAAGCCGTGAAATAAATTTCCGGCTTAAAGCTCAAACCCGTTAGAAACGGGTTCAAACTAATAAATTACAAAATTCTCAATCATCTGAGGTGGGCAGTGCCCACCCTACACCCTACTAAGATTTTTAACCCATTTTTAATGGGTTTGTAGAGACGCGAAATTTCGCGTCTCTACACATCCGGAAATTGATTTCACGGCTTCTTGCAAATGACCAATGACAAATGACCAATGACAAATGACTATCTTGCCAAAATAATCCTGACAAATTGTGAGATTTCCGGTTAAATGTTCTCAGATATCCGCCGTCTGATATTTGTCAGGTACTATCTGTGACACAAGAGCAAAAAGTTTCTCGTTCTCTAGCTGGAATTGCTGGCATTATCGCCGCTGCCACTTTAATTAGTAAAGTTTTTGGTTTGGTGCGTCAGCAAGTTATAGCAGCGGCTTTTGGTTTGGGGCCTGCTGCTGATGCTTTTAACTACGCCTACACTATCCCTGGTTTTCTATTGATATTGCTAGGCGGTATTAACGGGCCATTTTACAGTGCCGTTGTCAGTGTTCTAGCCAAACGCAAGAAAGAAGAAGCAGCCCCTTTAGTAGAAACTATTACAACCCTGATAGGGGGAATACTGTTAGTAGTTTCTATTTTTTTAATCATTCTTGCGCCTATTTTAATTGATTTGTTTGCACCTGGTTTAAGGGTGCAGGGAAAAGAGTTAATTCGAGATATTGCAATAACTCAACTCCAAATCATGGCACCAATAGCAGTCTTAGCCGGACTCATTGGTATTGGTTTTGGCGTTCTCAATGCTGCCAATCAATTCTGGCTACCCTCAATTAGTCCGTTATTTTCTAGCATTACCGTTATTATTGGTCTTGCCGTCCTCGCCTTGCAACTAGGTAACAAAATTAGCACGCCTGAGTACGCAATGTTGGGCGGAATGGTTTTGGCGACAAGCGTTTTAGTGGGAGCATTACTGCAATGGTTAGTACAGGTAGTAGCCCAAGCTAAAGCGGGTATGGGTAGATTTCGCCTACGATTTGATTTTCATCAGCCTGGGGTAAGTGAGGTGATGAAAATTATGCTACCTGCTACTTTTTCTTCTGGGATGCTGCAAATTAACCTCTACACAGATTTGTTTTTTGCTTCCTTCATTCCCTATACGGGGGTTGCTGCTGCTTTGTCAAATGCGGGATTACTGGTACAAACACCATTGGGAATTATTTCCAACGTTATTTTAGTTCCCTTATTACCGATGTTTGCCCGACTTGCGGATCCAGAAAACTGGCAAGAACTAAAATTACGTATTCGCCAAGGATTATTACTTTCTGCCTTGACAATGTTACCTTTGGGTGGATTGATGATAACTTTAGCTGTGCCCATCGTGCGAGTAGTGTATGAACGTGGTGCTTTCAAAGGCACAGACTCTGTACTGGTGTCTTCTTTGTTAATTGCCAATGGTATCGGGATGTTTGCTTATCTGGGGCGTGATGTCTTGGTACGGGTGTTTTATGGCTTGGGTGATGGACAAACACCATTTCGCATCAGCATGGTTAATATCTTTCTCAACGCGTTGTTAGATTTCCTGCTTATTAAACCTTTTGGCGCTTCCGGTTTGGTATTGGCAACTGTAGGAGTCAATTGTAGTTCGGTATTGATGCTATTATTTTTGCTGAATCGCAGATTAAACGGTTTGCCTTGGCGAGAGTGGAGTTTGCCGATTCTTGGTTTAACTGCGGGTAGCATGGTAGCGGGTGCAGCTAGTTTTGGGACTCTTCAGGTTTTGCAACGATTTTTAGGTGAAAATGGTTTGCTGATTCAACTATTACAGTTGTGTATTGCTGGTTTAGTTGGGTTGGGTGTTTTTGGTGCGATCGCAGCCTGGATGAAATTACCAGAAGTGAATATTTTTGTTGTTCGTATACGCCAAAAGTTTTTGAAGAGGTAGGAGTTAATAGTTAGGAGTTAGGAGTTAAGAGTTATGAATTGTTAGTAGTTAGTAGTTAGTGGGCAATGGGCATTGAGCAATGGGCAAGGGCATTGGGCATGGGTAAAAAAACCAATGCCCGATTCCCAATTCCCAATTCACTTCGGCTCAATTCCTAACTCCTAACTCCTAGCGTATGAAAATTAAAAGACTTTTAGCTAAGTACGGCTTTGTGTAAAATCGTAGCGTTTTTAAACGCAGAGGAACGCAGAGTAAGCGCAGAGGGACGCAGAGTGTTTCCGAAGAAAATTAGCGCTCGTATTAATGAAATGCTGTACTAAGAAAATGGAAAACCAAGATTTTTAATGAGCTTGGCTTTCCGTCGTTTCCAGCCGTTATTTATATCTACCAATTCAAAGTTCAGAATTTCGGATTTAAAGAAGTATGATTTTATGATTTATGTTCTGTCCGTTTATTGAAGCCAAGTTCAGTCTTTAATAAATAGGTGTAAGGTATACAGCTTAAGTCACTAATGAGTAGTAATAACCTATATGTGTTCACCCGAATGGGTGAATTTTTTTTCACCCATTCGGGTGAGCTAGGCGTGTGATAACTAACTTTATAAAAAAGGTCATCCTAGAACTAGAGAGCATTAATTGCATTCTACTATGTGAGGAGAAGTATATGAAACTTTCTAGATTAACAACGGCTGCACTTATTGTTAGTTCGATTGTCTTTTCTGCTGGTGTTGCCTCAGCTCAACCATCTCAACCAAAGGGTATGAATGGTAGCTATATTGGTGCTGGTGTTGCGGCTGGTGTAACCAATGGTGGACAACAAAATGATGAAGCCTTATTTGGTGGAAACGTTCAAGGACGAGCCTTTATTCCTAATGCACCTGTTTCAGTTCGCGGTTCCGTTTTATGGGGTGGTGATGCAACCGCAATTATGCCAATGGTAACTTACGATGCACCCATTGCTAAAAACACTAACGTTTACCTTGGTGGTGGTTACTCGTTTATCACTGATGAAGGTAAAAATACTCCTTTGGGAAATAAAAACGCTCCTGTATTAACCCTTGGTGCTGAATCAGAAGTTGCCAGAAATACTGTTGTTTATGGTGACGCCAAGTGGGGTATTGATGCCTACGAAAACAGTGATGCTGACGCACTCAGCTTCCAAGCAGGTGTAGGTTATCGCTTCTAATTGTTAATGGTTAATGGTTCATGGTTAATGGTTAATAGCAATGAACCATTAACTATTAACTATTAACTATTAACTATCAACAATGAACTATTCTTGATAAAGAGAAAAGGCATTTTCGCGTAAAATCGCAGCAGCAATAGAATCTGCTTCATTTGCAGTAATGTCAGAATTTTGAATTGCTTCCTCTAGTACTTCTTGTAAAATCAAACGTCCCCATTTTGCTCCCAAATAATACAATTCGGGAATTGAATGAGCATCGGAGGAATACATTAATTTACTGGTAGGAGTCAACTCCAATAATTGCTTCATCACTGTACGCATTCCGGATACGCTCAAAAAAGGTATTACCAAACCAAAATCTAAATAAACTTGGGGGTAGACTGAAGCTAAATACCCGGCTTGCCGCATGTAAGGATAAGAAGCATGAAGTAGGATAATAGGAGCATGGCGATATTCAGGTAATTCTAATAAATGACGCAAATAGAGAGGATTTGCCAATCGCAAATCTAAATCTGGATCGCCATAGCCGGTATGAAATTGTACTGGTAACTGATATTTAGCCGCAATTACTAAGGCCTGTTGTACGAGAAAATCAATCAGGTATTTATCATTAAGCCGTAATGGCTGGCTATCTAATTGTTGTTTAATGTTGTAAAAACTACAAGCAGCCGCTGCTAAAGGAACCGGTTGGATATCCAAACCTGTACGGTAACAAACAATGCTTTTAAACGCAACAACTCCAGCAGGTAGCGGATCAATTTCACTAATGAATCTTTCTAGGAATGTTTCAAAATCATCAGCTTGAGGAATCAGTTCTTCTGCCAAAGATTCTAGTCGCAAAATCCTTTTTATAGGGACAAATTTTTCATGCCATGATAGCGGCAAAATAGAATTTGGTTGCAAACCATCATCTAAATAAATTGCTTCCAAGTTGGCGGCGCTGAAATACAATTTTGTCAATTGTTCTAATCCTAAACTTTCTCGACGCGCTAATATTGCTTCTTCCTGTGCTTCACAGTTGAGAAAAGCTGCAATTTCTCGCAGACTGCGCCGGTAGAATAAGGTATTGTGGGCGTGATTGTTGATAATTTCGGGATCGTAACCTTCGGTAAAAGCAGCTGCATAGGGATAACCAGTGGCTGCTTCTGGTTGTAGCAAGTTATGAGCGTGTTGGTCAATAGCGGGAATGTCACAGAGATTCATAAATTCCTCCAACCTGCACCAAGCAAAACGCAATTAAACTTGAAGAAGCGAATTAACTGTCAGCTGTCCTCACATATCTTAAAACTTTCTGTACTTGTTTTGGTGCTTTCATTGAGCGCAGATATCCTTTCCTAGAGGGATGAACACAGATAAATCATCTGTGTCTATCTGTGTCCATCTGTGGTTTATTATCAAAAAATGGAATGAGTACAAGAAACTACATGAACAAAGTTCACAACAAACTGATAAAAATATCTCTTTCCCTAACCCCTAGCCCCTATTTCTAGTATCGCTCCAGCAAAGTTTTCACTTCTTTTTGTAAATCCCAATCTTTCATTGCTTCCCACTCAGCCTCACGCACGGCTAAAAAGGCTACTGATAACTGCGAATTTAAAGCATTTAACAGAATATCATTTTGTTTGAGATGTGCGATCGCATCCCCTAAATTTTCTGGCAAAGAGTCAATCTTTCTCATTGTGCGATCGTCTTTTGTCAAATATCCAGGATCTACAGCCACTGGGTTTCCTGGTTCCAAACCCCGTCTTACACCGTCCAAACCTGCTGCTATTACCGCACCTAAAGCTAAGTAAGGATTAGCTGTTGCATCTACAGTTTTCACTTCAATATGCGTACAAATACTCAATGTAGCCGCACTTGGTACTCTCACCGCAGCTTCACGGTTGTCCAGTCCCCAACAACGGAAAGCACCACTCCAACAGTGAGGGCGGATGCGGCGGTAAGAATTAACACTTGGGGTAGTCAATGCCATCAGTGCCGGTAAATGATGCAATATTCCGGCGATAAATGCTTTTCCTATCTGTGAAAGACCACATACCCCTTGGGAATCGGGTAGCAAATTTTGCCCATCCCGCCATAAACTGAGGTGTATGTGGCAACCGCTACCAGCAGCTTCCGGGAAAATTTTGGGTAAAAAAGAAGCCGTGAGATTATGACGATAAGCTATAGCCCGTACTGTTTCCCTAAAAGCGATTTGCCAATCAGCAGCACGCAACGCATCGGTATACCGCATGGAAATTTCCTGTTGACCAGGCCCCGATTCTGGGTAATACTGCTCTACAGGGATATCTTGGGCAATCAGTGCCTCAGTAATGTCATTAATTACTTCACAATTAATATCCATTGCTTGGGTGGAGGCAAAAACAGTTGAGTCTGCTGGTACAATGCCGTTAGCAGTTTGCCGCAATAGATAAAATTCATTTTCAAATGCGGCTTGTACTTCCAACCCCTCACTTTGTGCCGCCTCTATCATCCGTATTAGAAAATGGCGTGGACACAGCGCCCAAGGTTCCCCATGATATGCCATGTTACCCATTACACGAGCATGACCGGGAGAATACGGTAAAGGTGTGAGGCTAGACCAATCGGGTAGCAAGGACACTTCACCAACCGGCCCTAAACCACTTTTGCGAACCACGGCATCATACATTACCGGAACTCCTTGTTGTCCTGCGGATATGCCGACACCATCCTCAAAGTAGTAGGGTAACATCTCCACATGCACGGCTTTACCACGAATGATGTTAGCGTTGTCACACCAAAGGATACGGACAAACTTTGTATCAGCGTCCTTGAGGATTTTTTTAACTTTCTTGAGGAGAGTGTTTTCAGCCATCTCAGGGAGAGTTAGGAGTTAGGAGTTAGGAGTTAGGAGTTAAGAGTTAGGAGTTGGGAGTTGGGAGTTAGGAGTTAAGAGTTATTAATTTTTAACTCATAACTCATAACTCATAACTCCTAACTTTAATCGCAAGATAAGGATAGAATAACTAAAAACGCGAGGTAAAGATAAATTTTGGGTGATGATATCACAAATTCCCAAATTACCCCTGCCAAATCCTCTTGTCGGGTCAGAAGTCGGCACTTTTACTGAATTTACAGTAACTCAAAGGATGCCCGGTATTGCTCGCCGAGTCATAATTGAAAACAATTTTCCGTCTCAGATTAATGAAAGTTTGGAAAACCTGGCCAGCGAGTTACCATCAGGGTATTTGCTACCTTTTGTAAATGACTCTGGTACAGATGTTGCAGCGTGGGAAAAATATTTAGAACCTTATCAGGAACAGCGCTGGATAGATGTCCCTTGGTTTTTTGCCGAAACTTATTTTTACCGTCTCATTCTCAACCTTACCAATTATTTTCGCTCTGGTGAATGGCAAGGTGTAGATCCATTCCAGTTACAAAAATCTCAAGGTTTAGAAACATCCCTAGACTCGATAATTACTTTATGTACTCAAGTGACAAAGTGGTTGGATGACTCACAACAACAGGGTGAAACTAGCCAAATAGGTTTAATTTCACTGTTGTATTTTGCGCTTTGGGGTAATCGAGTAGACTTGAGTTTATGGTCAGCTTTTGAGAGCGATCGCAGTAATTTTGATATTGAAAGTCAACAAGCTCACATTTTAGTCGATGATGCTTCTCAAGTTGCAGAATTATTAATTCACGGAGAGGGTAAACGAATTGATTTTGTCGTAGATAATGCTGGCTTTGAGCTTGTTTGCGATTTATGTTTGGTAGATTTTTTATTAGGTAGTGGTTTAGCTAATCAAATTAAACTGCACTTGAAGCCGCACCCAACTTTTGTATCTGATGCCATGATAAAAGATGTGCATGAGACAATCAGGTTTTTAATTGCTTCTAGTCATCAGAAAGTTTCAGGTGTGGGTGAAAGATTGCAAGCGTATCTTGCATCAGGAAAATTATTGCTAAGTGAAGATTATTTTTGGACATCGCCTCTAGCTTTTTGGGAAATACCTGATTCACTTAAAGATGAATTATCTGGTGCAAGTTTGCTGATAGTAAAAGGTGATGCAAATTACCGTAGATTATTGGGAGATAGACACTGGGATTTTACAACTAATTTTGCTGATATAGTCTGTTATTTACCTGTACCAATGCTTGCCTTACGCACTCTCAAATCAGAAGTAGCAGCGGGTATTTCACCAGAAGTGGTTGAGGAAGTAGAAAAATCTGATGCAAATTGGTTAACTAACGGACAGTGGGGAGTTGTGCAGTTTGTGGAAAGTAGGGTTAATAGCAATACCCGTCAATGAGATTCTCAAGCCGCCTTTTTGGTTAGAATTTCTAAATATTTTTTCAAGTCTCTAATTTCAAACTTATGAGTTGATTGGACTTTGGACAAAGAAGTATTGATTGCGAAAATATACACGAACAATCGTATTAATTAATTTTGTTTATGGTTTTTCATGCTTTCCATTAAATCTGCTGACTCCATGTTAAAGAAGTAAGTAAATAAAGTCACGTCTTTGAAATCATCACTAGTAAAAGTATTTATGATATTTGAAATAAAAATTATCAGCTAGGGGATAAATTTGAAAAAAAGTAACCTTTCCTTCCAGCTTTCCCTCTAATAAACAGAAGTGTTGGTAAGGAACGTTTGTGATGGAGCAAACAGATACAGAGCTAGTAAAGTTGGCACAGTCTGGAGACAAAGCAGCATTTAGTTTGCTTGTCAAGCGCTATCAATCAATGGTCAAACGCATTGCCATTGGAATGGTAGCGCAGGAGGATATTGCCCAAGAATTGGCTCAAGAAGCTATTTTGCGAGCTTACCTATCCTTACAACAACTTCGCGATTCTAAACGTTTTAAAAACTGGCTCTATAGTATTGTTTTGAACCTTTGTCGCAATTACCTGCGCGCTCGCAAGACAGATTTTCTTTCCCTAGACGCGATCGCTGAAAAACAACCTACTGACACTATTTGCTCCACCAACACAGTTCACGATCCCCAACAGCTAGCAGAGGAACAAGAACTTAACGAATTAATTTTAGACGCTTTCAACACACTATCGCCGAAGAATCGGATGGCGGCTGTGCTGTTTTACAGCGAGCAGCTAACGATGCAAGAAATAGCCTCAAGCTTGGGTATTTCTATTGTGGCGGTAAAAGGTCGCTTGCACAAATCTCGCAACCAATTGAAAACGCAGTTAAAACCATTATTGTTCCTAATAAAATCAGATAAACCTCAGAAATTCAAGAAAATGAAAATTGATGCTTCTTTGCTTAAACCTGGTTATAGTACAGATCAAAAAGAAGGATTTTATGCTGAATTTTATCCCAACGGACAACTCTCCCATTTTGGATATTACACTAACGGTAAACCAAAAGGTTGGGTTTTAACGCTCGCTCAAGGTTCCCTAAATGCACAAGTAGAAATATTCAGAGGCGGGAAAAATATTGTCATTAGTTACCCGCAAGGACTTGCTGTCACCGAAAAGCGGCGTATGTTAGAAGAATCTACTGAAGAAGAACGCTTCTGTCATTGGGTAAAGTCATATATAAAACAAATTTACGATGATGCTGAGTTTGGTTTAGCTTGTTCCTTCTGCGGTCAAGATCAACATGAAGTACAAATGCTTATAGCCGGTCCAGGGGTTTACATCTGTGACGATTGCGTGACTATATGCAACGAAATCATTAAGGAAAGTTCGTCATTGGAGGCAAAAGCTTAACAATATAATTTGGGAGCATCCCAATTTAAAAAAATATGGGTAGGTTGGGTTGCAATACTTCTCGGTTAAGCTCTAAGCAGTGTTGAGAATGGAGAAGTTAAGATGTTGGCGTTGAGTTCCAGTTCTGACATCTTGCACCAATCGCAAAAAGCCCTGAAATAAATTTCGGGCTTAAAGCTTAAACCCATTAAAATGGGTTAAAACTCTTAATCAGTCGGTTTTTAAGCGACTTTAGATTTAAGCCCGGAATTAAAATTCGGGCTTAATTTTAGGGTTATTGAAAATGGTGAGTAAGCGTGCTGTTCGCGTAGCCTGTCCCGGAGGGACATAGCGGGGTTTCCCAACCTAGGCAACTGGTGAGACCAGTCCTGTTCGCGAAGCGTGTCCCCTTGGGACATAGGCGGGTTTCCCGCGCCCACTTAACTGGCGAACCCGAAGGGCTCTCCCGTTGGTTACAAGATGTCAGTTAAAACGGTTTGAAAAAGTCATTTTTAGTCAGTTAATCGCAAATTAAGCTATAACCTTATCTTTTCTTTCTGAAATAGCTTTACAAAAAATGTAGTAATCACTAAGCCCACTTTGATGGGCTTTATTTGTAAAGGGCTATGTTTTCAGGGTAAGGGTGTCTTCTTACACCTACTATTACCTAATAATAACTTCAAATGTAATTATTGTTACATTTTGTTTGTAATATTCATTACTTTTACATATCTTAATATGTGAATAGTTAACAGAACCATCTAACCAAATTGGTAAAAATTTGTTAACAATGATGACAGCAATCTAACACGAGGAAATAAATCTTATGCTGAACACAACTGAAAATCAACCACCCCATCAGGTAGTCATTATCGGTGGCGGTTTTGGGGGACTGTATGCAGCAAAAGCACTGAATCAGCCTGGTGTCAATGTTACTCTGATCGATAAACGCAATTTTCACCTGTTTCAACCGCTTTTGTACCAAGTTGCGACGGGAAGCCTTTCCCCTGCTGATATTTCTTCGCCACTGCGTTCGATACTCAACAAGAGTAAGAATACGAAAGTGCTGTTGGGAGAGGTGAATGATATCGATCCGCAAGCACAAAAAGTCTTTTTGGGCGGCGAAGTAATACCGTATGATACGTTAATCGTCGCTACGGGTGCTAAGCATTCCTATTTTGGCAAAGATGAATGGGAAACATTCGCCCCTGGTTTGAAAACTGTGGAAGATGCGATTGAAATGCGTCGCCGTATTTTTATGGCGTTTGAAGCGGCGGAAAAGGAAACTGATCCAGAAATGCGCCGCGCTTGGTTGACATTTGTAATTGTTGGTGCTGGCCCTACTGGTGTGGAATTAGCGGGTGCGATCGCAGAATTAGCGTACCACATCATGAAGGAAGATTTCCGTAATTTTGACACTTCCGAAACACAAGTTTTGCTTCTCGAAGGTTTGGATCGCGTTTTACCTCCCTTTGCACCAGAGTTATCAGTGGAAGCGGAAGCATCTTTAAACCGGTTGGGTGTAACTGTACAACCAAAAACGCTAGTAACAAATATTGAAGGTGATGTTGTTACCACCAAACAAGGAGATGAGGTAACGCAGATTCAAGCAAAAACGGTATTATGGGCAGCGGGTGTAAAAGCTTCACCTCTGGGGAAAGTGCTGGCGGAAAAAACGGATGCTGAGTGCGATCGCGCTGGACGAGTTATGGTAGAACCTGACTTGAGTGTGAAGGGACATCCTAATATTTTTGTCATTGGTGACTTAGCACATTTTGCCCATCAAAACGGTAAACCCTTACCTGGAGTTGCACCAGTAGCGATGCAGGAAGGAGAATACGTTGCTTCACTAATTAAACAAAGGTTAAAAGGACAGACATTGCCAAGATTCCATTATGTTGACATGGGTAGTTTAGCAGTAATTGGGCAACACTCTGCCGTTGTTGATTTAGGTTTTATCAAGTTTAAGGGTTTCTTAGCGTGGCTGTTTTGGCTATTGGTTCACATCTACTTTTTAATTGAGTTTGACAACAAACTGGTAGTAATGATTCAGTGGGGTTGGAACTATTTAACCCGCAAACGTGGTGCAAGATTAATTACAGGTAAGGAAGCATCGCCAAATTTACAATCAGAGGGTTATTACACGCCAGATGATAGACAGATGGTTAAGGCGTAGGTACTGTAGTCCGTGTGCATTTACGTAAATAACTTATTTGTGAATTAAAACGACAATCTACCACAGATGGACACAGATAGACACAGATGATTATCTATCTGTGTCCACCCCCTCTATCCCCCCGAAACGGGGGGAAGATAAGGAAGTAATTTTATTTGTTGTCTATCTGTGGTTGCTTTCCCTTTTGATTTCACATTAAACGTGAATTCTAAGTTTATAAGCGCAAATGCTTCGCCCTTACTAACCATTAATCTTTTTATGATGTAAGAAAGAAGTAAAATAAACTGATAAAAGCAATGTCTAGCGAACAAATTCCGCTGCTTGTCTGTGCTTCTAGTCTTGGATCTATTGTTGGTGAAAATGCTGTTTGCCTTTGGAAAAATTTAACAGCTAATCAGCAAAAACCAATATTACAGGCTACAGCTTCTGCAACTCCTGATTGTGTCGTCTACCCTCAGACTACCGAACAACTCGCTGAAGCGATCGCAGAATGTTACCGCAACAAATGGCACGTTCTACCCTGCGGTAATGGTAGTAAACTGAGCTGGGGTGGGTTGGTTCAGAAAGTCGATGTAGTAATTAGTACAGAACGCCTCAATAAATTAATTGACCACGCTGTAGGAGATTTAACTATCACGGTGGAAGCGGGGATGAAGTTCTCTGACATACAGGCAATTTTAGCAAAAGCTAACCAATTTCTAGCACTTGACCCAGTTGCACCAGAATCAGCAACTATGGGCGGTATTGTCGCTACCGCAGATACTGGTTCGCTACGACAGCGTTATGGTAGTGTACGCGACCAATTGCTAGGTATTACTTTTGTGCGTGCGGACGGACAAATCGCTAAGGCTGGGGGACGGGTGGTAAAGAATGTTGCCGGATACGATTTGATGAAGTTGTTTACTGGTTCGTATGGTACGTTAGGTGTGATAAGTCAGGTAACGTTTCGCGTTTATCCGTTGCCGGAAATATCGGGGACGGTGGTACTGACTGGTAAGGGGGAAAGTGTATCTGAAGCTGCTGCTATTCTCCGTAATTCTGCGTTAACTCCAACTCAGGCTGATTTACTTTCAACGCAAATGGTGTCTGGCTTGGGGTTGGGTGAAGGACTGGGGTTAATTGTTCGCTTTCAGAGTATAGTTGAGAGTGTGAAGGAACAGTCAGACCGGCTTTTGCAAGTTGGGCAACAGTTGGGTTTGCAAGGGGCGGTATATTCGGCGGTGGATGAAGCTGATTTATGGCAAGGATTGCGAGAATCAATGCATATTGGTAGCGCTGAGTGGGGAATTACTTGCAAAATAGGAGTGTTACCTACTGTGGCTGTTGAGGTTTTAACTGAGGCGCAAAGGGGTTTGATTCATATTGGTAGCGGTTTGGGGGTGTTGCGGTTTGAAGGTGAGGTGGGGGTTGAGAGGGTTTTGCAGGTGCGATCGCTCTGTGAAAAGAATAAAGGTTTTTTGAGTGTGTTGGAAGGGCCGGTGGAGGTTAAGGAGAAGTTGGATGTGTGGGGTTACACTGGCAATGCTTTGGAGGTTATGCGGCGGATTAAGGCGCAGTTTGATGAGAGGAATATTTTAAGTCCTGGTCGTTTTGTGGGGGGAGTTTAGGAAACTAACCGCACTCGTACGCCAACAGAGGGGAGAGGAAGAGGTAATTATGCAGGTTTCGGATAACAATAGTTCTGTGAATGAAACGGCTAGTTTGAAGAATTTAAAGGGGTTTGATGGGAATCATCCGCCTGATCCGAAGTTGATTGATAGTTGTGTGCATTGTGGGTTTTGTCTTTCGACTTGTCCGAGTTATCGGGTGATTGGTAAGGAGATGGATTCTCCAAGGGGGAGAATCTATTTAATGGATGCGATTAATGAAGGTGAAATTGCCCTGAATACGGCGAGTGTACAACATTTTGATTCTTGTTTGGGTTGTCTTGCTTGTGTGACTACTTGTCCTTCTGGGGTGCAGTATGACAAGTTGATTTCTGCTACTCGTCATCAAGTTGAAAGGAATTATTCGCGTAGTTTGTGGGATAGGTTGATTCGGAAATTGATATTTTCTTTGTTTCCTTATCCTAATCTTTTAAAAGTTTTATTGGTGCCTTTGTTGGTTTATCAGAGGTTAGGTTTTTCTAAGTTTTTTCGTGTGACTGGGTTAGTTAAGAAAATATCTCCCCGGTTGGCGGCGATGGAGTCGATTTTGCCAGAAATTACGCTGAAATCTTTTCAGAATAATTTACCGGATGTGATATCAGCAAAGGGTGAGAAGCGTTATCGAGTTGGGGTGATTTTGGGATGTGTGCAACGGCTATTTTTCTCGCCGGTGAATGAGGCGACGGTACGGGTTTTAACGGCGAATGGTTGTGAAGTGGTGATTCCTAAATCTCAGGGTTGTTGTGCGGCGCTTCCGGAACATCAGGGACAAACGGAACAAGCTAAAGCTTTGGCTAGGCAGATGATTGATAGTTTTGCAGGTAGTAATGTAGATTTTGTGATTATCAATGCTGCTGGTTGTGGTCATACTTTAAAAGAGTATGGGCATATTTTGGAAGATGATCCGGAATATCGGGAGAAGGCGAAGGAATTTGCAGCGAAGGTAAGAGATGCACAAGAGTTTTTGGCTACGGTTGGGTTGACTGCAAAATTGTCGGTGTTGAGTGATAAACCAGTGAATTTGGTTTATCAAGATGCTTGTCATTTGTTGCATGGACAAAAGATTAGTGTGCAACCGCGTCAGTTGTTGCGGCAAATTCCAGGGGTGAAGTTGAAGGAACCTGTAGATGCGGCGATATGTTGTGGTAGTGCGGGAATTTATAATATGTTGCAACCGGAAGTTGCTGAGGAGTTGGGTAGGCAAAAGGTAGAGAATTTGTTGAATACTGGTGCGGATTTAATTGCTTCGCCTAATCCGGGGTGTAGTTTGCAGATTAGTAAGCATTTGCAGTTGCAGGGAAAGAAGGTTTCTATTATGCATCCGATGGAGTTGTTGGATTATTCAATTAGGGGTGAAAAGCTTTAGCTTACATCTTGCACCACGCCCAAAACTAAAGTTTTCGGCTGTGTAGAGACGCGAAATTTCGCGTCTGGAACAAACCTGTTTTAACGGGTTATAACCCTTGCCAGAGTAGGCTTTAGCTTATGTAGAGACGTGCCATGGCACGTCTCTACACAGCCCGGAATTTTAATTCAGGGCGGGATATTCGGCAGGTGCAAGATATGATACCAATTTGAAAAATGATCGCAACAGATGGATTTACATAACCCATACCAACAGAGGGTTTCTCAATCCAAAATCCAAAATATAAAATCCAAAATGGTATGAGTTAGCGTGACATCTCCCGGTAGCGCCGGGAGATGTCACCTGAAGAATGAACTGCATCACTCATCTTCTCCCAAATCTTCATCCAAAATTGCCTCAATATCTCGTGCGCCATGAATAACTCGAAGAATCTCCACGCCTGACTTTATAGGGCGGTAGAAAACAAGATATTTTCTAAATCCTTTAATAAATTGCTGTCGCACGCCTGCCAAATTTGGGTTAGAAAATTGACAGGATTTCCCCATCTTGGGCATTTGTCCTAATTGTTTGAAGGTTTCTTCTGCTGCTGCGAGGAACTTATCCGAAGCTTCCAAGTTATCTTCTGCAATGTAGGTTGCTAGTTCAATAGACATCTCCGAAAATTAATTATGCATTGCCCAAAATCCTTGTAGAGACGCGAAATTTCGCGTCTCTACATTCTTTTTCACCAGATGTCTAATCAAGTCACGGATGACTAGGGGTCGTTTGTTGACTTCGCCCATCATCCTTACTTGGAACCTTGCTGCTTAACGATTTTCTCCCGTATTGCTTGACGGATATCTTCCCAATCTTGTGCAGTCATCTCTGTTGCAGACCCAGAGTTTAAACCTTCCAATAACATAGCTTCGAGATTTTCAGTAGCTTTGCGCTTTTGGTCTTGGCGCACTAACTCACGAAAATACTCACTAACGCTGCTGTAACCACCTTTACCTACCTGTTCCTCTACATATGTTCGCATTGAGTCAGGTAGGGAAATATTCATGCTTTTCATGAGAGTTGTTTATTTTAATTGCCTCCCTTTTATTATGGCAAAAATTGCCATTTATTGCCATTAAATAAGTAATGCGATCGCCTCCCCTACTCTTTCGGCTGCGAAACCCACAACCTTGATCGCTGTGGCTGATCCACCAACTCTCGCCACAAACTTTCATAACGCTTCACCATCACATCAACCGTAAAATTACGTAAGGCAATCTCCCGACCCTGTTCACCTAGACACACCCGCAATTCTGCATCATCTCGCAATTGCCGCAACGCAGACATAAGCCCATCTACATCATCTTTATCTATCAGTAACCCAGTTTCGCCATCTCTCACCGCTTCCGGGATACTACCAACGCGAGTCGCAACCACAGGAAGACCAGCAAGCATCGCTTCTACAACCGCCAAGGGAAAACCCTCGGATCGCGAAGGCATTGCAAATATATCAAACTCCTCTAGATAGGTGCGGGGATTGTCTATCCATCCCAGGAGAGAAACGCGATCGCTCACCCCCAACTCAAAAGCAAGTTTCTCCAGTGCTGTACGTTCCCCTCCCTCACCCAAAATCACAACTTGCACCCCTTCCAATTGTGCGATCGCCCTAATAAGAACGTCATGCCCCTTCATCGCATCCAACCTCCCCACACTCCCAATCACCAACCCCTTCCTCCTCCCTTTCCCCCTCCCCGCTTGTCGTCGTCCTCCTGTCCCCCTCCCCGCTTGCGGGGAGGGGCTAGGGGTGGGGTTCTGTGGTACACAATTAGGAATAGAAATTACCGAACCGCGACCCAAAGCATAAAAATCCTCCATCCGCCGCGCACTCATTTCCCCAACTGCCACATGGGCATCAACTCGCAACGACAACAACCGCGTCCGCCACAGCTTAATAGTATCTGTTGTACGTAGCGGTAACTGGTCAACACGCACCACACGCGCCTTTGGCAACGTCAGCGCCGCAAACAAACCCGTAGCACACTGCCAAGGCGTGCAGAGGTTGATATGTACTACATCGGGACTCAGGTGATGTAGTGCCTGAAGGTGCGCTGTTACCGAGTGAATTCCTGTCGCAGGTAATACTATCCGCCTTACTTGTGGTCTTTTAGCAGCTATTGCATCTACAACTATTTGCGAAGTTCCGACCACTGTCAAATCAATTTCATTTGACAAATTTGATACCAGATGCCCAAGGCTAATTTCTGCGCCGCCAATACCAGCAGAGTCGGTGTAGGCTACTACGTGCATGATTAGTTTAAAAATAAATGTGAAATTTCTTCCATAAATCTACCTGAAGATAATTTAGAACCAAAAGTGATAGAAAGTATAGTTTCATTGCATCACTATTTTTTCTATTTGCAAACCTTTATGGTAGATATTTATATTCTTGACCTACTTGTTATAGGTTTACTGTTGCTATTTGTTACTTTGGGGTCGGGTTGGATTTCGCGTTTACCCCTTTCTTTTGCTCTCATTTATCTAGTAGTTGGTATTATTCTGGGACCTTATGGTTTCGAGTTAATTAACTTGCGTCGTGCGGAAGTATTCAACGCCGAAGTGCTGGAACGTCTCACAGAATTTGTGGTAATTATTTCTGTGTTTAGCTGCGGCTTAAAAATTGTTCGTCCGTTGGGGTGGCGGAGTTGGAGTATCACGACGCGGCTAATTGTATTTTTGATGCCTATTTCAATTTTTGGACTGGCTGTTGTAGGCAAGTTTTTTTTAAACATGAATTGGGGAGAAGCAATTTTATTAGGAGCAATTCTTGCACCTACTGACCCAGTGTTGGCTTCAGAAGTGCAACTAACTGATACAAACGATGAAGATGAGTTACGTTTTGGTTTAACTTCTGAAGGTGGTTTAAATGATGCTTTAGCTTTTCCCTTTGTTTATTTTGGACTTTATGCTTTAAAAGATGAGAACTGGGGGAATTGGTTTGGATCTTGGTTGGGCGTTGATTTAATCTGGGCGATCGCTGGTGGCATTATTATGGGTTTTTTTGTTGCCAAAGCAGTAGTTTGGATTGATAAAAAAGTCCAAAAACGCCGTGAAGTTGATGAATTAATGGAAGATTTTGTAGCTATTGCCACGATTTTGTTAACTTATTCGTTAACAGAAATTGTCAATGGCTACGGTTTTTTGGCTGTATTTGTAGCTGGGTTAGTTGTACAGCGTAGTTATAGAGATAAAGAAAAGACCGTGGGACAATTGGAATTTATCGAGCGAATAGAAAAGCTACTAGAAGTAGGAACAATTTTACTCTTGGGGTCAATATTGTTAGTGAAACCAATGCTGAATTATGCTGTCCAATCTTTACTGGTGATAGCATTTTTGTTTCTTATTATTCGACCTGTGGGAGCTTGGATCAGTACAATTGGTCAACGTTCGCCATCTCCACGCCGCCGCTTTTTACATAAGGGAACTCGCTGGCTAATTGGTTGGTTTGGCATTCGTGGTGTTGGTTCTTTATATTATCTTGCCTATGCTTTTGGTAAGGGTTTAAAAGGCGAAACTGGCGAGCAAATTTCTTGGATTGTTTACACTACTATTGTCGTTTCTGTGATTATACATGGAATTAGTTCAACTCCATTAATGAATTGGTACGAGCGCTTTATTGTCGAACGCAGAAATGCTCATCCACCTGCAACAATTGATGAATTTGAGTAATTACCAATGAACACATCTAAACCTACACGAGGACAAGTAGAACGTATGCTTACGCAGCGTATCCAAGCTTTATATCAGGAAAACTTGGGACAACGACCAGAAAAAGTGACTTGTCAGTTCTTTGATGAAAAACTAGCTATTGTTTTAGAAGAAACCCTGACTCGTTCTGAACAACTTCTACTAAATACTGATGGTGAAAAGTCTGTTGCAGAATTGCGATCGCAACTCGATGAAGCCATTAAGCCTCAATTACTAAAACTGATTGAGGAAGTGGTCGGTGTTTCTGTGAAAATAATGCTATTTGACACTGATTTAACAAACGGTGTTTCCGGTATCATTACAATTCTAAACGGTCCGCCTTTGGTTCGAGATCCCGAATCTATTCCAAAAGCTAAAATAGATAAGATGGAAGCTATAGATAGCGAGTAATTGCTTCTTCTAACTCCTCAAATATTAACGGTTTCTCAATATATTCATTACAACCAGCTAATAATGCTTGTTCTTTAAACATATCACCCGGCAAGCTCGTTACTGCAATTATAGGAACGGAGTTTGCCTTCCTTCGCAAATACTCGATAATTTCAATACCGCTAAGTTCTGGTAGCATTAATTTTATCAGGACTAGCGCTGGCTGGTGTTTTTTAACCATCTGCAAAGCGCTTTGACCGTTCGTAGCAGTTTTTACAGAAAAACCACACCATTTTACGATCTCAGTGGTTAATTCCAAGTTATCAGGATTGTTATCAACCACTAAAACTAGTGGCTGCTGTTGAGTAAGAAGGTAAAAACTTTTAATCGAACGATTTAAGTCCACGGTTGCTAAGCTTGTGTAAGAGACCTCGAAAAATACAATTTGAGGAGAGAAAACCGTATTATCTACGGTCTAATTTACTCCCCTACATCAACGAGGCACTCTCAAGCAGCTAGCAGCGCAAAAATGAGACTGGCTCTGTATAAAATAACTCGGTTGCTGGCTCTTATTCAAGCATTAAGAAAACGCTGCAAGCGAGTGATTGCTTGATTACATCATAATATAATATCTATTTGTGGCTATAAAAACAGAAATTTTATAATTATTTAAAGAATTGTAGTTAATTTTATAGCCAATAATTAATCAAAAAAAGAGGCAAGAAAAAAGAGGGAAGAAGTCTTTTTCCTTCCTCTCTTTGGGGGTTATTAACCCTTATCAAATATCTAATTTAACAGTTTTCAATCAGTAGTGGCTATGAATCGTTCACAGATTACTCAACTTCTCTCCTTCTTCCTGCTTCAATGTGCTATAAGGTGCGCAATGCATAGACAATACACTATGTAAATAATCAACCTTCTTCTATTGACCTGTCACTTTTTCAACTAATTCCTCTGCTTTTTCAATTAAATTCGGCTGGGGATTTTCTTGTTTATAAGCCTTTAAATTCCTTTCGTAAGTCTTTTGTGGATTTTCAGACTCTTTTATTGCTTGTTCGTAAGCCTCTTGTCGTTCTTCTTCACGAATACCAGCAGCTCTATTATATTCATAAGCGCGGTCAATCTTTTCTTCCGGCGTCAATTGATTTGTTTGTGATGTTATAGCATAACTTGGTTGCTGAATGCCAAATGTCCAAGCCATCAAGCTAAATACAAGCATTAAACATACAATCAAAATGCTTTGAAGTAATGCTTTCCCTGATGTGACGATAATTCGCTGCATAAAAATTTCCTCCTCGCTGACTGAAGTAGACCTCACCAATAGCACCATTTAAAACACTCAGACGCATCCTACTTTTTCTACTGCAATTATTCCTTCTGTCGTAAGATACATTAAGTGCATTTTATTGGGTGTTAGTAATTAGTGTTTGGTAGCTATCGTAACAACCACCAACAAACAACAAATAACTTTTACACCTTTGCTATTTCGCGATCGCGCACTGTAGACAGTCTTGTTCTTCCCCAGATCCATACAGATTTTTCGCCTTCGTTCACATCCGTCTGGGACTATAAGTCCCAGTCTTATAGCAAAAGTCCTCTTATAGAGGACTGATTAAACAAGATTTTCGCCTTCGTTCATATCTTTAACCCGTTTTTAACGGGTTTGTAGAGACTAGCAATTGCAACATCTCTACAGCCGGAAATTTATTTCACGGCTAATTGCTTTCAGAAAAAATCAATTTTTATTCAATGCTTTTTCTATCCAATCTTGCTGAATAATTATTCCTCGACTTTGCATTGCTTCTGCAAATAAATCTGTTGGTAATGCTTCTTCAACCGGTCGAACTCCTGGTTTCTTTAATTTACCTTCTAGTAAAAATTGGGCAATGCTACCCGTACCGCAACCCGCAGCCGCAGCAGTATTGTTATGTACTAAAGTAGAGCAATAAACAGCTTGTTGACCGTCTTTTTGTCCTGTCACTTCCGAACGAACTGCTACGCCAATACCAGTAAAAATGTCAGTAAAATCGGTCATTTTATGACTGACATGAGATAAAAATTCTACCCCCTTAGGATTCCGTATCCATGATTTTGGAAAAACGTGAGCCGCGATCCAAGTTAAGTGATTGTAAAAATCAGGAACAGAGCCAAATTTAGTAATTACAGTTTTTATTTCTGGAAAAGCATGAGGTAAGGTGAAAGTTTCCGGCATATCAAACCAGTAAACACCACAGCGTCCGTAGGGAGGCGGAAATTTAACAATTTCTCTTTCACTGTAAGGCTTTACTGTTTGCCATTTACCATCTATCCAACTTTCAAAAGGATTTTGTAAACCTAAAAAAGTTGTCCGCATAACTGTGATGCCAGCACCACCAGAACCAGACACTAAATAACTCAAATGAATTTTTTCTGGTACATCAAATTGCTCAACATCATGACGCACCATACTATTAGAAATACCAGGAAAAATCCCAGTATTAACAATCGCCGTCACACCCGCAGCAACAGCTTTTTCATGATATTTTAAAGCCTTGCTAGTAAACGAGCGGTGGTCGCTAACATCTAAATAATTTACACCTTGTTCAATACAAATTTTCAGAACATTACCATCTCGGTAGTGAAACGGGCCTGCACAATGGACAACTACATTTACAGAAGCGATCGCTTCCCGCAATTTCTCCACATCCGCCAAATCCAACACCATGTATTGTAGAGACGTATCATGATACCTCTCGATTGGCGTCCGTCCGGTAATAATAACTTCTGCTTGCGTGTGGGTGATAAGATCCTGGGCAACACTACTGCCGATCCGCCCCCGCCCTCCAAGAATTAAAACCCGATCTGTCATCGCTCCAGCATTGGCAACAGTAATTTTATTACATCACTTTTCAGTTATGGTTGTCATCGCTAACAAGTATGAAGTTGTTTATATATAAAGTTAGACTTTCAGCATTGCACATTTAGCAGATGATAATCTCACGCCAAGGCGCAAAGGCGCAAAGAAATATTTGGCGACTTGGCGTCTGTGCGTGAGATTTAAAGCATTATTCCTTCTGAAATACTGATGTAACCGTAGATTTGATAGTTTCTCCTGCGTCTTTAAATGTCTGTTTTAATGGTTGTTGATTATACAGTAATACCCTCGCACAATTACGCCCCGGCATTCCGGAAATAGAACCACCTGGATGAGTTCCCGCGCCAGTGAGATACAAATTTTCAATTGGAGTTGTATAATTAGCCAATTCTGGTAAAGGACGGAAGCAGAGCATTTGTTCTAGGCTCATGTCAATATGGTAATAGTTACCTTTGTAAGACCCTAAACGTTCTCCTAACTCAGCCGGACTTTCTACATGCCGGGCAATAATTGAATGTTTCAGATTGGGTGAATATTGTGCAAGTTTATCCAGTACCCTATCTGCAACTTTGTTTTTCAGTTCATCCGTCCAACCCGTACCATTTAACCCTGTACCTTCACAACCCGCAATTTGATAAGGGGCAAAAAATTCAATCCATAGCGTATGTTTGCCTTCTGGTGTCATTGAAGGGTCGAGTCCGGTAGGCATTACTAGGTACATTGAAGGGTCATCATCAGGAATTTTACCCAACGTAATCTCACTGTGAGCTTTTTCCGCATGTAGAACAGAATCTGCAATTAGAATAGAACCAATGAGATACTCATCTTTGTGTTCGTGATGTTCAAAGCGCAGTGGTTCAGACAAGGCGCAATCAATTTTGAGAATCGTTTCATTATTATTGATGATACGCCGGTCTAGTCTTTCTCGTAAATTGCGATCGCTATTATCCACATCAGCAGCATCCATTAGTTGTAAAAACAACCGCTTGGCATCAATATTAGAAATTACACCTTTTTTCGCACGATATTCTTTACCACCACTAACCCTTACACCATCAGCTTTACCGTTATCAATTAATACCTTTTCTACATTTTGGTTAGTAAGGATAACACCACCTTTACTAGTCACACAATTTACTAAAGCTTCCGTCAACTTGCCAGTACCACCACGGGGACGCGCCATACCGGGATCATGACGCAATGCCAACATCATTGCCCCGAAAGACATAGCTTTTTGTGAAGGAGGCGAACTTAATTCACCGGCTAGTCGTGCTAAAGGTGCTTTGACAAACTCAGAATCAAAGTATTCATCGATATTATCCATTGCACTAGTTAGCAGAGTGCGAATTGTATCCAAACTTTTGTGAGAACCGCCCACAATAGAAAATAAATCTTGCAGATTTTTAATACCGTAATTACCAGCAATTTCCGGTAAAGATTTAGGTGGTGCATTGAAAAAGGGCGTAACCGATTTGACAAAACGTTGCCAAAAATCGATGTATTCCGCGTATTTTTGGGCATCACGCCGACTATAACGGGCAATTTCTGCACAAGTCTTTTCAACAGATTTATGAGCTAAAAAATACTTACCATCGGGATGGGGACAAAATACAACTGGATCACAGAAAAGATATTCCAAACCGTACTTGTGTAATTCTAATTCTTGGATTACTGGGCCGAGGAAAATAAATAGATGATCAATCGCACAAGGATCGAATTTGAATCCAGGTGCTTCTTTAGGTAAGAGTTCTTCAGTCGTTGCACCACCACCAGGGAATGAACGTTTTTCTAGTAGTAAGACGCTGTAACCAGCATTGAGGAGATAGGCGGCGCAAGTTAAGCCATTGTGTCCAGCGCCAATAATTACAACATCATAGTTTTCCATAACTTTAACTTGGCAAAATAAGAGTATCTTCCCTGATGTTAAAAAGCAGGTAGAGAATATTACTCTTTCGGGAGTTATAGAATGAAGAGTTGTATAGATTGGCACTGTCTTATTCGTGTCTTTGTGTTTCAATCAAATGAACCACAAAGGAAGAAACACGTAAGGCTTCAATTCTCCCAATGCTAGGACAAGTCTTTTTTTATCAAAACTATTGATTTACATTGAATCAGGACTTACGCACAAGGATTCTAGAAACCTGGTTTCTTCGTAAATATCCCTCGTGCCAAAGCTTGATTTTTCATAGAAACCGAGTTTCTTTGCGTACTATTGATTTACATTGAATATTTCATTTAAATTCAAGAGATATTTAATCCAAAGTCAAACTTATACTTTCAGACTCCAACAAACTGAATCCGACGGGTGTAGAGATTTGCAAAAATCAAGAATTTTTTCTGCTACAAGCTGAGGCTGGAAAAAGTGAAAAAAATGCCCTCCTTGAGGACATTTCCAGAGGCGATCGCTCTTTTTCAGATACGGTAGCCATCCTTCCAAAGCTTCGGGTTCGACAATGATATCATCTATGCTATTACAAACCATTAAAGGTACTGGGACTGTACTTGGAGGTAAACTTAGCCGTTGAAATAGTGAGTGAGGTGAGAGGGAGCAATCTAAATCTTTCTCTAAAATTCTCGCCAGACGCTTAATGGTGCGTTCATCGTGATAGCCAAATAGATTGTATACAAAAGTAGTGAGAGTTTTTTGCCGACTCAAATACGGACGATGAGCATAATAGTGAGCGTTCCAGTCAATCGCTGCATCAACACCTACAGCTAATAAGGTTAGAGACTTGACTTTTTCTGGATATTTATGAGTATACAGTAGCCCTAACAATCCTCCTGTACTATGACCAATTAAATGTACAGGTTGATTACAAGATTGAAGATAATCATGCAGTAAAAGTAACGCAACATCTAACGAACTTGCTTCATCCTGAGTTTGGCAATATTCCCACCGAGCAACTGTCATATGATGTGACAGTTCACACAGTAAAGGTTGAGCAAAACATAGAAAATTAGGACTTGTATTCAACCAAAGGATATCTGGTACTTTAGACATTAATTTTACCTACAATTATTTAGAGTTATAATTTCATGAAAGCTACAAATAGCTAATCGTTAATAGCTAATAGCTAATACCCAAAAAAAGCTAGGTCTATTAACTATTAACCATTAACCATTAACCATTAACAATTAACTACAAACCGAACTCTCTTTTAAGTTGAGCTACCCAAGCTTTAACACGCTCGTCAGTCAAATCAGATTGGTTATCTTCATCAACAGCCAAACCCACAAATTTACCGTTTCTCAATGCTTTTGATTCATTAAAATCATAACCATCTGTAGAGCAATACCCAACTGTAGTGCCACCAAGTTCACTAATTTTTTCTTCTAAAATGCCCATTGCATCCTGAAAATTGTCTGAATACCCAATTTGGTCGCCTGTTCCGAAATACGCTACTTTTTTACCGCTGAAATCAATATCGTCTAGTTCAGGGAAATAGCCCTCCCAGTCGCTTTGCAGTTCGCCAATATTCCATGTAGGACAGCCAATAATTAGATATTGATAGTCTGCAAAATCGCTATCATCGGCGTCCATAATATTATGCAATGTCACTACATCTTCACCACCAAATTCTTTCTGAATTCTCTCTGCTACGTCCTCAGTTTTACCTGTTGTAGTTCCGAAAAATAGACCAATCATTGACATATTATGCTCCTGATTTAAATTCAATTAAGCAGAGTGCTTGGGAATGAAGAAAAAGAAGGCAAAACAAAAAGATTTTCGTGAATGCGTGAACTTCGGATATCGAGTTGTTGGCGATCGCTCAAGCGCAGCCTACCCGATCACGCAGTTCAACTTAGGCGATACGCCTTTATGCGTAACGGAAGACAGCCGTATCGCAGGTTCGGGTTATCAGCAATTACTGCTGTCATATCCTAGTTCGCTTGACTATTTTTTGCGTTAGTGCGGTGCTAAGAAACAAGAACATCTTTGTAAGTATTGAAAATTTTTATCATTAGATTGGCTAGAAATCACTGCATCTTCACTTATGCAACCTTTGCGGAAATCAAAGACATGCCGCGATTGTGCTTGCCAGAGTTACCTTGCAAGAAGAATGTGCCTTGGCAAACCAAGTCCTCGATGGCACGTTGTTCCACCGATAGCGAGCTTGTAGAAGTTGTTGTTATTTTACATCAATTAGACTTGTTGAGAATATTATTCAAGAACTCTGAGAAACAGCTTACACTAAAAATAGAGTTAATGAAAGAGATTTTCATTAAAATCTTGGTGATGGGCTTTCATAAAGTTATCCAAAATGCAAGCGCCTTCATCAAATAATTAAGTAGGATAGCATGAGTGCGAGGGGGGTCACGAGGCGGTTTTACCGCGCTCAAAACAGTTTTTGAGCGCGGTAAAACACCGCCTCGTGACCAAGGCGCTTGCAAATGGAGCAGGTTTTTTCCAAGGGATGATTTAACAGGCGATCGCTCGTATCGCGATCAGTCTGTAGGAGGATGCCAACCACTAATAACCCAGCGTCTGCGAGCGACAATGATAACAGAATTATTCATTCGCAGACGCACAACTGTAGCACGACCAGTAGCCGTTAAAGCTTCGACCCTTGTGCCATCAGGACTCCACGCAAAATGGTCAAACCATTTCTGTTTGCGGGGATTAAAAAGGGGTAGGAAACTGTAACTTAACTTCTGGACAAAACTACCCATCTATTCCTGGTTGTCCAACTCTTTAATTAACTCATCAACAAAACTTCTAAGTCGTTCTTGCCAGTTGGAAACGGCTCTAAGTTTTTCTTTTTGTCCTTCATAACCTTTGAAGGCTATCGCTTCTTTATCAAGTGGTCGCTTTAGTCTTTTCTTTGCACCTAGTTTGTTATTTTTTTGAAATGGCATTGACAATAGCTGTGTATGTAAGTTAACTTACATCTAGCATATATTTAATGTCGATTCAATGGCAATCTTAACATACTGTAAGGGATTACCAACACCAGCAGAAGAACTGAACAGCTTAGGACTCACCGAGTTTGAGATGTTTCTTGCTGCTTATGCTCCGGTATTCCACAAAGCAGCGTGTGAGACAGCCAATCATCTTTTATTGAGTCAAGACTTTAACAAATCTAACTGGAACACGCATTTACAAACGACTTACGGCATTTCAAAACGCCATGCTAACGGCGTTATTTCTTATGCCAAGGGTGCGGTAGATGCTGCTACCGAACATAGAAAAAATCATATCAAGACGCTAGAAGGAAAGCTAAAATCAATCAATTCTTGGATTAGCAAAGCCGAGAAAAAATTAACTGATTCCCAGAAATTATATAGTAAAAAAAATTGGCATAAATCTAAGACAGGGTGTAGATTCCCGCTTTCGTGTCACCTCCAGTTTCGTGATACCAATTGGCAAAACTTACGCTTTCAAATTCACAATAAAAAGCGTCGTGCTTACAGGTACAGAGCGCAAATTGAACACTTGAAAATAGCACCAATTCAAGTGATTATCCCTAAAAATCAAGTATTTGTAGTTGGCTCTAAGGATGAAACCTTTGGCAATCAGGCTTGTCAATGGGATGGAGACATCATTAAATTTCGTGTTCCAGCTTGCCTAGAACCAAGATTTGGTAAGTACGTACACACATCGCTCTTGCACTTTGACCGTAACATTAACAGATTGCCTGCATCCGGTTCTAAAACATGGCATTTTTACCGTAAAGACAGCAAGTGGAATGCCGCAGTACAATTTACGCCAGCACCAGTAAAGCGCGTTTCTCGTCATATTGCCTATGGTTGTATTGGGATTGACATGAATCCAGGTTCAATCGGCTGGGCATACGTTGATCAAGATGGTAGACTCAAAGCTCATGGACAAATTCCGCTACAAATGGGACTGCCATCAGGTAAGCAAAATGCTCAAATTGTAGATGCGTGTTTGCAGCTAGCATCACTGGCAAGAACTTTCGCTTGTCCCGTCGTTTGTGAAGAATTAGACTTTTCCGCCAAGAAAGAACAACTTAGAGAACGCGGTAGAAAGTACGCTCGGATGCTTTCTGGTTGGGCATATAGCCGTTTTTACAAGTTGCTGGAAAGTATTTTGAGCAACAGAGGTATTTACCTGCACAAGGTAAGTCCTGCATACACTAGCTTGATTGGTCTGGTAAAGTTTGCACGTCAGTATGGACTAGCTAGCGATGAAGCTGCGGCTATGGCGATCGCTCGTCGTGGCATGAGATTGACTGAAAATATGAGCGCGACCATAACCGCCTATCTATCCGTGAAGGATGGAAAGCACGTATGGTCGCTATGGAACCAACTAAATAACCTGATTAAGAAATCTGGAGTTAAGCGTCACAACTTCTACTCTATCTCTAACTGGGAGTCTTTGGTCAAACAATGGACGGAGCAATCCGTTCAGAGCAAGCCTCGGCGCTAAAGATGATTTCTTGGAACATATACCGCAAAGTTCCCCTTGTTGGGAATAAGAAAAAAGCCTGCGAAGGCAGGCTTTGTTTGTGTAGCCCCAGACTTTAGTCTGTGGGCGCATTATCAAAATTATTTAATCCCAAACACCGATCCAACCGTAGACTTAATTGAACTCAAGCCTTCCTTAACAGTCTGGGCAATAGGATGCCTAGCCTGCAAGAATATTCTTGCACAGTTGCGTCCTGGCATCCCGGAAATGGAACCACCTGGATGTGTCCCCGCACCAGTCAAGAATAAATTATCAATTGGTGTTTTGTAATTCGCTATTTCTGGTAAGGGACGGAAAAACACCATTTGATCCAAAGTCATATCAACGTGGTAGTAATTCCCCTTGTACGCACCCAATCTTTCTCCCAATTCCGCCGGACTTTCCACGCGACGGGCAATAGTTGCACCCTTGACATTCGGCGCGTAGTCTGCTAACTTATCTACCACCCGATCTGCAACTTTATTTTTTAATTCATCTGTCCAACCAGTACCATTCAACCCCGTACCTTCCGCGCCAGCAATTTGATACGGGGCGAAAAACTCAATCCATACAGTATGTTGGCCTGGAGGTGCTAAGGTTGGATCGAGGGCAGTGGGCATTACGACGTACATAGATGGATCAGAATCAGGAATCTCACCCAAGGTACATCTACTATGTGCCTGTTCAACGTGAGACACTGAATCTGCAATCAATATAGATCCAATTAGATACTCATCTTTGTGTTGGTGGTGTTCAAACCGTAATGGTTCATTTAATGCCAAGTCTATTTTCAGGATAGTTTCGTTATTGTTGACAATACGGCGTTCTAATCTTTCATACAAATCCGGATCTGCTGCATCCACATCGCTTTTATCCATCATTTGCAAAAATAACCGCTTGGCATCGATGTTAGAGATTACACCGTATTTAGCGCGATATTCTGTACCATTCGCCACCCGCACCCCTACAGCACGACCATTATCAATCAAAACTTTCTGAACGTGCTGATCTGTGCGGATAACACCGCCTTTACTTGTCACCAAGTTTACCAAAGCTTGCACCAGCGCACCCGTACCGCCACGAGGTCTTGCCATACCAGGATTATGACGCATTGCCATCATAATCGCACCAATGGCAATAGTTTTTTGCGAAGGCGGCGCACCGAGTTCGGATGCAAGTCTTGCTAGGGGTGCTTTGAGAAATTCCTCATCAAACCATTCGTTTAGTAAATCTTCAGCACTGGTTAACATGTTGCGAACAAAGTCCAACGTCTTGTTAGGAGAACCAATGACCGAAAATAAATCCTTTATTTTAGTGACGTCGTAATTACCCAGGATATCTATAACTGATTTTGGTGGCGCGTTGAACATGGGAATCATAGCACCAAGCGCCCGTTGCCAATAGTCTGTAAATTCTGCGTATTTTTTGGCATCGCGTTCATTATAACGGGCAATTTCTGCACAAGTTTTTTCTAAAGACTTATGTCCTAAGAAATATTTGCCATCAGGATGAGGACAAAAAACGACTGGATCGCAGTAAAGATATTCCAAGCCGTATTTTTCCAGTTCTAATTCTTGAACTACTGGTCCAAGGTGAATAAATTCATGGTCGATCGCACACAAGTTAAATTTAAATCCCGGTGCTTCTTTTGGCAAACATTCTTCAGTAGTCGCCGCACCTCCAGGCACAGAACGCTTTTCCAGTAGCAGAACACTATACCCTGCTTTTAACAAATAAGCAGCACAAACTAACCCATTGTGTCCTGCACCAATAATTACAACATCATACTCTTGCATAGTGAGAAGCTTGTAAATAATAGAGGATTATCAAATTTTATAATTTTGTTACAATAATCACGTCAATCATCAGTTATAAATATTCTCCTTTAGTTAGATACCTTTGGAAATATTTCTATTGGTAGTTGTTAAAGAATAATGCTTAGACAAAAGTGGTTAATGGTTAATGGTTAATGGTTAATGGTTAATGGTTAATAGCCATGAACTATGAACCATGAACTATGAACTATGAACCATGAACTATGAACCATGAACCACTAACAACCATCATGGCTGAGGTATTTGCTGCACACGAGCTTCTACCAAAAGTATTAAGCTACCTTCTTGTGTATCCATATTTAGGATACGAAACTTTGTATCATCAATTTGAAAATATGGCAAGTTCACCAATTCTTTTACTTTATTCATTAATGACACCATAATGTTTAATGAAATGCCGTCTCCCTCAGTACAGTTGAAATTTTCCATCAGAATGGGATTAGACGAAGTACGTGGGCGAACCATTGCGGTGAAACCGACTTGACGAGTATTATTCTTTTCTTTTAGCAGCACCTTGCCATTGAATTTCATTTTACCTTCACCAGGTAAAATTATCTGCATTTGTTGTGGATGAAGACTTACAATTTTACCATCCACATTCAAATCAAACTTTTTTATTTTGCTGCGAATGTAGTTTGACTCCAAAGCATGGTTAAGGTCTGCTTGTGTGACTACAAGACGGGCAAAGGTATTTACTGGTTGATTGAATTCAATTTGACCAAAGATAGCGCTGAAAGGATTGACAGCAATATTATCTGTTTTCAGTTGTATTTCCTGGATACGAATATCTTTGATTTCGATTCCTTCTCCCGCCAAAGAAACACTATCTGCTTGTCCTTGAATTATTTTCAGCAAGTCGGTGTGTACATCTACGTCTATTTTTTCTACTTTATCCAACTGGGTAGATAGCGTAGTTTCTGCTATTTCTGACAGTAAATTTTCCTCTAGTCGTCGCTCGTCCGACATGAATAATTTCCTCGTGTATTGTTTCTAATTAATTGAAACGTTTATCAATCAAAAAAATATCTATATAAAGTTATAAAAAAGTTGTGAATAGATGAGTAGAAATAAAGGTTTTTCTTAGGGACTGTTAGTAGTTTATGGTTCATAGTTTATAGTTAATAGTTCATGGCTATTAACCATTAACCATATTTGTGAGAAATCAGAAACCCGGTCTCTTCAAGAAACCGGGTTTCTAGATACCACCCATCAGGAAACAAAACAAAGACTCACAATATTCTGTAGTGGTCTATTCACCTGAAAATGGCTGTAATTAGAGAGCGATCGCATTTCATCTTGTTGCCAAAGAGCGAGCTTTCACCTTGCCGGTAACAACCATTGGTACACCGCCAGCAGGTGCGAGAGTGACACCACGGCGGTTCGGACGTATCGGACGGTTATTAGCGATCGCCAGTTGCCAGTGTTTTAAAATATTTGCCAGTACGAGTTTCATTTCAAACATGGCAAATGCCATACCCAAGCAGCGACGGTTACTACCTCCAAAGGGCAAATATTCATAAAGTGAAAATTGTCTTTCCAAAAAACGCTCAGGCTTGAATTGCTTTGGTTCTGGATATATATCCTCATTATGATGGGCTAAATAAATACACAAAGAAAATTGCGTACCTGGCTCAAATTGATAGCCCATTACCTCAAATGGTGATTTCAAAATCCGACTGAAGGTAAATATAGCAACGGGATATATCCGCAGCGTCTCTTGACAAACTGCTGTTAGATAGGGCAACCGGGCAATTTCACTTGGATCTGTATCATCAGTAACAGCCTCCAGTTCTTTCATGAGTTTTTCGTAAACTTCTGGTTGCTTGTGAATCCAATATAATGCCCATGCTAAGGCAGTAGCAGTAGTTTCATGACCCGCAAACAGCAGTGTCATCAACTCGTCGCGTAATTCTTGATCCGTCATCGGCTGTCCTGCTTCATCACGCGCCGACATCATTAAACTCAAGATATCTTCACCAAGGGGTTTAGACTGGTCTCGACGTTCCTGAATTTCAGCGTAAATAAGTTTGTCTATTTGCTCTCGTTTACGCAAAAAGCGTCCCCACGGACTCCAAGGGCCTAAATCTTTTTGCAACGCCTTCAAAAATACCAAACTAGACCTCACAGGCGAGTCAAAAGTATCCAGCATTTCACCTAGGAGTCGCCGCAGTTCCTCGAAACGCTGTCCCTCATCAACACCAAAAACAGCGCGGAGGATGACTCGTAACGAAATCTCCTGCATTGTCGGACGGGCGATAAAAGACTTGCCAATAGTCCAATCACTGATAACTTTCTCAGTGATGTCACAAATCAGCTGACCATAAGTTCGCATTCTTTCCCCATGAAAAGGGGGACTTAACAACCGCCGTTCACGTTGGTGGCGATCGCCATCCATTAAAAGTAGCGAGTAATCTCCTACCAGAGTATTTAATATTTTGTTCCCCGACCCAGATTCAAAAAGCCTAGGGTCAGCTGTCAAAATTTCTTGAATTGGCTGTGGGCTGTAAAAGACTACCAATCGACCAAAGCCAGGTAAGTTTGCTAAATAAGGTTCGCCGTAGCGCTTGGCATTTTTTTCTAGGGTTTCTAAAGGGCGAAAGAGTGTTTGAAGTAGCTGTACAAAAGGTGGTTTACGCGGCCCATCAGGAAGTTTCATAATATTTTGTTTTATATATTTAATGTGATTTCTGAAAAAACGATATATCAAATATTGTAGCCTTTGTAGAAAGGCGCTGTTTGCAGCGCTTCTACAGGCAAAATAAATGGTTTCGCGTTAGATATCTGACATCTTGCACCAATCGTCAAAAGCCCTGAAATAAATTTCGGGCTTAAAGCTTAAACCCATTAAAATGGGTTAAAACTCTTAACCAGTCGGTTTTTACGTGGCTCAAAGCTTAAACCCCTGATATCTTGCACCAGTCCCAATAATCGCGAGGCGGAAGCCCACCAAAACCTCGTTACCAGGTTCAACCTGGTAACGAGAATTAGAGCCTTTGGCTCTTGTTGAAAATGATGCAAGATATTCAGTTAACTTTAATAACCCCTCCCCGCGCGCGGGGAGGGGCGGTTTTGGCGCAAGACAAAACCGGGGTGGGGTTCTTCGCAATAATCGGGAGGCGGAAGCCCACCAAAAACTCGTTACCAGGTTCAACCTGGTAACGAGAATTAGAGCCTCTGGCTCTTATTGTTGGAGGATTTAGATATCTTCTAATAATTGTTAAATTCCTAGGAAATCAGAAAACATAACTAAGACTGGTGTATATACTCGTAATCAAAAACTAAGCAGACGCGAGTATTATGGTGGACTGGCTAGTTATCTGGGGAATCGCTCAAGGTGTCGGGGTTCTTGTTTATCCGATTATACAAGACTTGGCAAAGGAAGGAGCAAAAGATTTTGCTAAAGATTTCTTTAAAGATTCCCTAAAACACGTTTTGCTACGCGAGAAAGATCCCCGCCAGGTTGCTGCTGGCAAAGCTATCAAAGAATTTTTACAACTAATGCAGCAGCAGTTAAAGTTCCGTCACAAACTTTCTGATGCTCAAATTAAGCAATACATTCAAGAAGTCAAAACATTTATCAACAAAAAACCTGTTAAAGAAATCCTTGGCAAAGGTTTTGATGCTGATTGTGATTCTCTAGATGCTAGCACTCTTAAAAATACTTGGGACAGTCTTCAGCTAAGAGCTTTGCCACCTAATTTTAATTGGGAAGGTGTTACAGAACAATATTTACTGAAAGTCCAAGAAATTCTGTGGGAATCAGAGGATTTACGCAGCATTTTAGATTCACAAAATCTCGCAAGCATCGAGAAACAAACTCAAGAAATTGCCGGGATTATTCCCGAATTAAACTTGCAGCAATACCAAGAAACAATTCGCGAACGCTACGGCAATCTCAAGTTAGATAGTTTAGATACCAGCGGTTACGCCTATAACGAACTGAAATTATGGCGGTTGTTTATTGCTCAAAATGTCCGAAAAGTTCACCAAGTTTTACCACAAGTTCACGAATTGCCCAAAGAACATTTAAGACGACTGCGAGAAAGTGAACAATTAGAAGCAGAAATTGCCCTGGAAGAATTAGAACGCCACAAACGAGATTATTTTGAACAGCCAATACGTTCGGTATTAGATATTGTTAATAATAAACAGACTGATAAATATATTGTGATTTTAGGCGACCCTGGCTCAGGAAAGTCTACATTATTGCAATATCTGGCTTTGAATTGGGCAGAGTCACCGCTAGTTAATGTTATCTCACTGCCGATTCCTTTGCTGATTGAATTACGCACTTATATGCGGCGGCGTGATGATAAAGATTGCCATAATTTTCTCGAATTTTTCCATAAATGTAGCGGTGCGATCGCTCACCTGAATCAGCATCAATTGCACGAACAGCTAAAGGCTGGCAATGCTTTGGTAATGTTTGATGGTTTGGATGAAGTATTTGAGCCAGGTAAGCGAGAGGATGTAATTACTGATATTCATCGCTTTACTAATGACTATCCCAATGTGCAGGTAATTGTCACTTCTCGCGTAATTGGCTACAAACCGCAACGGTTGCGAGATGCTGAGTTTCGCCATTTCATGCTGCAAGATTTGGAACCAGAACAAATACAGGATTTTATCAACCGTTGGCATGAATTAACTTTTAATGATGCCGCTGATAAAGAAAGAAAAAAACAACGCCTGCAACGAGCAATTAATGATTCAAAAGCTATTGCCGAACTAGCAGGAAATGCGCTGTTATTAACCATGATGGCGATTCTGAATCGTAATCAAGAATTACCCAGAGATAGAGCCGAACTTTACAACCAAACATCGCGGGTACTGTTACATCAATGGGATGTAGAACGCGCCTTAGTCGAAGATAAAAGGTTAGATCCAAAAACCATTGATTATAAAGATAAACAGGCAATGCTACGTCAGGTTGCTTATCATATGCAAACCAGTGACAAAGGTTTGGCTGGCAATTTGATTAGTGCGGCTGATTTAGAAAAGATTTTAATTGGCTATTTGAAAACTATAGAAGTCAGTCAAGCTAGAGAAGTTGCGAAGCTGATGATTAATCAACTGCGGACTCGCAACTTTATGTTATGTTTCCTGGGTGCTGATTACTATGCTTTTGTGCATCGGACATTTTTAGAATATTTCTGTGCTTGGGAGTTTGTTTGGCAGTTTGAGAAAGAACGCACGATTACACTTGAATATTTGCAGACAGAAGTTTTTGGTAAACACTGGCAAGATGAAACTTGGCATGAAGTTTTGCGGCTAATTGCCGGAATGATTGAGCCAAAATTTGTCAGCGAAATTCTTGATTATTTAATGAAACAAAATGGCGAAGGGGAAAAGTTTATCAACCTTTTTTTGGCGGCTAAGTGTCTAGCAGAAGTGAGAAATCGCTCGGTAATGGTGTCAACAGCGAATAAATTACTTAACCAGCTAAAAGACTTAACTAAATATGACCTCTGGTACTATTACTCATATCGAGATGAAGAAGAAATTAAGCTAGTTCAGGAAATTCGCACTCAAGCAGTTACAGCAATTGCAACCACTTGGCAAGAATCTCCAGACACCAAAACCTGGCTGAAACAACGCGCCAGCGAGGATGAAGATTTTGATGTGCGAAGTGCAGCAGTGCAACAATTAGCCACAGCCTTCAAAGATGACCCCGACACCAAAACCATCCTCAAACAACGCGCCAGCGAGGATGAACATTCGGATGTGCGAGGTGCAGCAGTGCAACAATTAGCCACAGCCTTCAAAGATGACCCCGACACCAAAAC
>JBHYDF010000002.1:0-17788 GCA_051861145.1 Nostocaceae cyanobacterium | reverse complement strand
GGTGCAGCAGTGCAACAATTAGCCACAGCCTTCAAAGATGACCCCGACACCAAAATCATCCTTAAACAACGCGCCAGCGAGGATGAAAGTTCGAGTGTGCGAGGTGCAGCAGTGCAACAATTAGCCAAAGCCTTCAAAGATGACTTGGGGATGTTTGATGTGTTCTACAATTGCGCTGTTAGCGATCGCTTTGAAGGTAGTCATGAAGAGATCGTGAATCCTAACCCTCGGTACATTGCACTAGACATAATTATCAAGCAATATCCTGAGCATCCCCAAACTCTACCATTGTTGCGCGATAAAGCAGAGAATGACCCGGATGAGGAAGTGCGAAAGTTTGCTCAGAAGAAGTTGGCAAAATTAGAAGGTGTTGATAAGAAACCTGGCGATTAGAAATCGCGGCTATACAAAACGTTTGTAGAGACGTAGCAATGCAACGTCTCTACACTGGCTTTGGGTAAAATCGTAGCGTTTTTAAACGCAGAGGAACGCAAAGGTAGCGCGGAGGAACGCAGAGTTTTTCTGATTTTAATTCGTTATACCAATTTTAAAAATGATTCCGACAGATGGAACCTTGAAAAGCTTTCGTATGAACATTTTCGCAATCCAAAATCTAAAATCTAAAATCCAAAATGGTATTACGAATGTAGCTGGAAAAAGCCAAACAATAACCACCATCCATCAACCAAGAATAATTCAAAAAATGTGCGATCGCCTTTACCAATGGGAATGCTAGAGGTAGCAAAATTTGCTACTCAATTTCTAGCATTACGAGGTAAATATACGATGGCATATCAAAATATCACAGCTTCCCTTTCGCCAGAAGATATCCAAGAAATCAAAGCAGCACTACAGACAATCCAAAAAAACTTGCCTTTTTTGATTACCCTCAGCACAGAGGAACGGCGTAGGTTAGTGAAAATGGGTGATAAAAGTCTAGCCTTTGTTAGCAATAGCGTCACTGCTGCTCAGTCTAACCCCAGCATTCTATACTTTGCGCGGGCACAACTTGAGCTAAACCGCTACCCATTTTAGATTTTGGATTTTGGATTTTGGATTTGGTATTGTGATGCTCTCTAAAGCGCAGTTTATGCCCGTGTGCAGTATACCAGCCAGTTTTGACATTGAGGAATTAGTTCGGGATTATCAATTAGCTACCACACTTACGGAACTTTTAATCTCAATGCGCCAACTCACCGAACAAGTAGATGATACTCTACTGGCAGTGGGTAGTGAAGCCATGAGCAGCAGTTTAACTGTTTATGACTACGTAAAGACAGCTGCGAAAAAGACTCCAGGCTTAAAAACTCTTGCGGAACAGTTAGGCGAACGTTTTAAAGCTATCAGCAGAGGTAGAAATGCTAAAGCTGCATCTGGTTCTTGATAAATTACAGCAAATTTCATCTATTTGAACCACAATTTCTAGTAGGGGCGGGTTTTGTTTCAATCTTGAACTATTGCTGAGAGAATGTCTGCTAAACCCGCCCCTACAAAAGGATATCTTCTAAACCCGCCCCTACAATATCGTGTGGTTTATTTACCTGAAAATGGCTGTAATACTCGTCGATGAGTGTTAGAACTAGATTCATCTGTGTTGGATACTCGTCGATGAGTGGTGGAAGTAGATTCATCTGTGTTGGAGACTCGTCGATGAGTGGTGGAAGTAGATTCATCTGTGTTGGAGACTCGTCGATGAGTGTTGGAACTAGATTCATCTGTGTTAGATACTCGTCGATGAGTGTTGGAACTAGATTCATCAGTCTTGGATACTCGTCGATGAGTGGTGGAACTAGATTCATCTGTGTTGGATACTCGTCGATGAGTTTTAAAAGTGCGATCGCTTAATTCTGACATCTTGCACCCTCCGGGTTCGCCAGTTGCTTACGGCGGGAAACCCGCCTACAGCAATAGTCTCACCATTCTCAACAAACCTAAAATTAGCCCGGAAATAAATTTCGGATCAGCCCGGAAATAAATTTCGGATCAGCCCGGAAATAAATTTCGGGCTAAAAGCTAAAGTCGGTTAAAAACCGACTCGGTAAGATTTCTAACCCATTTTTAATGGGTTTAAGCTATAAGCCGGAAATTTATTTCCAGGCTTTTCTATTTATTATTTGGAGGCGTTTGCTGTGCTGCTTGCTGGACTTGTGTTACATCCAAATCTAACGCCTGTGCTACTTGTTCCACAGTTAAGCCCAATGCTAACAATTTAGGTACAGCTTCTAATTTTGCCTCTAAACGGCCTTCTTGATAAACTCGCGTTTGCTTCAATTCACTTAACCCAAACATAGATTCTATCTCCTCTCGACTCATCCTCGGAAACTTATAAACCAAGATTGTCTCTATTAATTCTAGTAATTGCTGCTGTTGCGGTTGCGAATTTACCGCTTGCTTGGTTCGGTTGATTAATTCTCTAGCTGTGGTAATTGCTGTATCTTCGTTTTCAATGATTAATTTGATGGTAGCAATACCTATTGGTAGTGATGCAGCATCACCCAATTCATCTATATAAATTCTACTAATGCGCTGGCTGAGGAAGAATTCAATGAAATGTTCTTTATCGCCAATATCTATACTTCTACTGGGATAAATCACCACTCCTCGCCAAGAATTTTTAGATTTATTTTGCCGCAAGTATACAAATATTTCCGACACAAGACGCAAGTAAATGTCTGAGTCGCATTGAAATTGGACTTCTACAAAATAAATCGGGTTTTCTTCGTTATGAATGGGAAGAAAGACACCATCAATTCTGAAGGCTGTTTGCTTGATTTCAACTGAAGAAAATTGATATAGATTTGCTGTTTCCAGAGGATTGCCAATCAGTTCAAAGAAAATGCTAGGAAATTCTTGAAATAGGCGATAAAAGATGCTGTCAGTTTTCACGCTCAAGTTTTGGCGTAGTTTTTGGCTGTAGCGATTTTATCACCACCGTAGTCGCCAAATTTTGATGGTGTCCTCCAAGCCACCACTAGGGCGTGTTTTCAAACTACTCTTTACACTTTTCGCGCTGCGTTGGATCCCCCTAAATCCCCCTTAAAAAGGGGGACTTTGAAAAGATTTCCCCCCCTTTTTAAGGGGGGGGTAGGGGGGGATCTCACAGTTTGAAAACACGCCCTAGGGTGAATTCCACCCAGTATTATTGTGAAAACTTTCGCTCTCTCACTTCCACACTATAATCCTGCACAGCTTTAGTAATCGTCTCGCGCAAATTTGTATACACTTTTGCAAACGGTGGATGTTTCTCTGAAAGACCGAGTACATCAGAAGTGACTAATACCTGTCCGTCACAATGGGGACCCGCACCAATTCCAATCGTAGGAATACTGAGTTTTTCTGTAATTTCTAATGCTAAATCACTGGGAATATGCTCTAACACAATAGAAAATACACCCGCTTGTTCGAGAGCGATCGCTTCTTTTAAAATCCTCTCTCGCCCTTGTTCAGTTTTCCCTTGTTGTCGCAAACCAATTTGATGTACAGACTGCGGCGTTAAACCCACATGACCCATCACCGGAATACCCGCTTGCACCAAACGGGCAATAGTTTCTATCATCGCGGGATACCCACCTTCTAACTTTACCGCTTGCGCTCCTGCTTCTTTCAGCGCCCGTCCTGCCGAGTGCATTGCTTGTTGAAAGCTTTCTTGATACGTCAAAAATGGTAAATCTACGACCACCAAAGCGCGTTTAACACCACGGCGAACAGCTTTAGCATGGTGTAGCATTTCTTCCAGGGTAATCGGTAGTGTATTTTCATACCCCAACACTACAGACATCGAATCACCCACCAAAATTAAATCTACACCAGCTGCATCCAAGAGTTGAGCGATCGCATAATCCCAAGCGGTCAACGCCACAATAGCGCGTCCCTGTTGTTTCCATTGAATTAATTGTTGGGTGGTGACTGGCATTTTTGGAGTTAGGAGTTAGGAGTTAGGAGTGAGGAGTGAGGAGTGAGGAGTTAGGAGTGAGGAGTGAGGAGTTAGGAGTGAGGAATTGGGAGTGAGGAGTGAGGAATTAAGAATTGGAAGTTAGTAATTTAACATTCATAACTCCTAACTCATAACTCATAACTCCTAACTCATAACTCCTAACTCCTAACTCCTAACTCCTAACTTTTCACTTCACAGCGCGAGTAAAAGCAAGATGGGGTTTTGCATTTGCCATTTTCGGCATTAACCAAGCTAAACCTTCAGTAGTACCAATCCATAGTTTATTACCAACATCGGGGGCAAGGGTAAGTACGCGACTGGAAGGAAGACCGGGAACTTGGTCTAAAACAGATCCGGTATTCGGATTCAATCGTAGCAAACCATTGTCAGTACCGACCCAAACACTACCATCTTTAGCAAAACGCACTGCTGTAACGTTACGTCCCCGTAGACGAGTTACAGACCGCAACACAGCACCAGTTTTCGGGTTAATTACTAGCAAATTATTCGGCATTCCCGCCCAAATCAACCCTTCTGGACTAATAGCTAAAGCTTGCACGGTCGTACCTGGTAAATTATTGATACGCTTCAAGATGAAAGCATTAGCGGTATTAACTCGCACTACTCCATCAAGCGTCCCTACCCAAAGTTGACCTTCTGCGTCTAAAGTCAAAGCATTGGCACTCACTCCAGGAAGGTTCTTTAATGTTGTCATAATTAAGCCTTGATCGGGACTAATTAAAGCTAAGCCGCTATCAGTACCAGCCCATAAATAGCCCCGTTTGTCAACTAGTAAAGACAAAACTCTTTTTGAAGGCAAAAATAAATTTTGCGCTGTTACTTCGTTAGTGCGCAGGTCTACTCGTTTTAATCCTTCATAACTTCCTACCCACAAGCGCCCTACTTTGTCTTGGGCTAAAGCACCAATCGTCACATTCGGTAAGCTAACACGAGCTAATATTTTGCCAGTGTTAGGGTCAACGCGCGACAATCCCCGCCAAGAACCCACCCAGAGATTACCTGTATAATCCGCCTGCAAGACACTAACACGATAATCAGTTTCTTGTATGCGTTCTTGTAAATTGCGATCGCCTGGTAAGGGATCTACTTGTCGTGGCGGAGGAGTCGCAGGATAAGAGGGAGTCACTTCCGATGGATCGACGTTGAGAATTTTTTCTGTCCCAGCATTACTACTGCTTTTTGGGGCAATTGTCGGATTTGCTAGCACTACACTACTAAAACTGGGTAAAGCTACCAACCCCACTAAGGTAGAACTTATCAATACATCAGTACGCTTACGAAACAATACCACGGTCACACTTCACTTTGCCTTAACAGGCCTGAGATTAATTTCAGTGTTCCCCGATGACGTGACTTTTAAACACAGGATTTACGCACAAGAGATCCCCCAACCCCCTTAAAAAGGGGGCTTGTCAGGTTCCCCCTTTTGTTACGGTTTTCAGTTGAATGAAGTACAGACCGTCGTAGGGGCAATTCATGAATTGCCCCTACCTGTGTGCCTCATTCAAATCAGAAGCGCGATATCAGAGGGCTTGTCAGGTTCCCCCCTTTTTAAGGGGGGCTAGGGGGGATCTTCAATGCGTAAGTCCTGAAACAAGAACAAACAAAAGGTGAAGATTTTTATCAATTTGTTGCGAACGAAATTTGTGAGCAATCGTGGTGTATGTTACGTTTTGTGAAGCAAAGAGCGATCGCCTTTACTGTTCGTAACAAACAAAATAGCCCAAGCATACAGCATAGAATCCGCACTATCACCCGAATTGCCTTTGGACAGCCATATATGACTATTAATTGCATTTTGTAAAGTATTTTTAACAAAATGTTTAAAAAAATGTTTAATTAAAAATTTAAATCAAAAAGTTAAGAAGATCCAAAGGATAACTTATTACATTCTTGATATATTGTGAAACAAGCTACAAATTTACGTGGTGTGCAATTTTTGTCTTTCGCTCACTACTCCTCTAGATGATCCTTAATTAAAGCTGCTCCTGATTTCTACCCTATCCAAGGGAAATGAGAGAAGGACGCAGGGGAATCAAAAAGAGCCTTCTTTGCTAAATAGCGAAGATTAGGGGCTTAAAGGTTTAGCGGAGTGCGAGGAATAGATAAGAAAATTTTTTATTCCTGGGACAGGACATACGTAGAAGCGTACGGTTGTGCGCCCCTATGAAACAAGGACAATGATGGGGAAATCTCGTCGAAGTTCTGAGGGGCGAAAGCTTTCGCACGGACTTCTAAGGGTTTCCACCAGGTCTTTGACGGAGAAAAACAACCAAATACCATTTGGAAAAAAATTTGCGACAGATGGATTGAAAAACTTACAATCCCGGACAGTTGCTCAACGGGGGAAACCCCCGCACCGCACTGTCCTCAAAATCTAAAATCCAAAATCCAAAATTCAAAAAGGTATATCCTCTCCCAGAGACAACCCTGAAAGAAAAATGTTCCTACCCTCCCTCCCATTGCTAGGGGAAGCAGGCGAGGTTAGAAAAAGCTGCACGTAATGTGGTTTGTTAAGTAGAAAGAGTGACTTCTTGGAAGGGAATTTATGTCTTACGCGCAAACGAAGACTCAGACAAAAGCAGGGTACCAGGCCGGCGTAAAAGATTACAGACTGACTTATTACACCCCTGATTACACACCTAAAGATACAGATATTCTTGCTTGTTTCCGTGTTACCCCTCAGCCTGGAGTTCCTCCTGAAGAGGCTGGCGCGGCTGTAGCGGCTGAGTCTTCCACAGGTACTTGGACAACTGTATGGACAGACTTGCTTACCGACCTAGATCGCTACAAAGGTCGTTGTTACGATATCGAACCAGTTGCTGGTGAAGATAACCAGTACTTCTGTTTCGTTGCCTATCCTCTGGATTTGTTTGAAGAAGGTTCTGTAACCAATATGTTGACCTCTATCGTAGGTAACGTATTTGGTTTCAAAGCCCTGAAAGCCCTTCGTCTAGAAGACTTACGGATTCCTGTAGCTTATCTGAAGACTTTCCAAGGACCTCCTCACGGGATTACAGTAGAGCGCGACAAACTGAACAAGTATGGTCGTCCTCTGCTGGGTTGTACGATTAAACCCAAGTTGGGTCTGTCTGCGAAGAACTACGGACGCGCTGTGTACGAATGTTTACGCGGCGGTTTGGACTTAACTAAAGACGATGAAAACATTAACTCCCAGCCCTTCATGCGCTGGCGCGATCGCTTCCTGTTTGTACAAGAAGCAATTGAAAAAGCCCAAGCAGAAACTGGCGAAATCAAAGGTCACTACCTGAACGTAACCGCCCCCACCTGTGAAGAAATGATGAAGCGGGCAGAGTTCGCCAAGGAAATCGGCACGCCCATCATCATGCACGACTACCTCACAGGTGGTTTTACTGCTAATACAACCTTGGCTCGTTGGTGTCGTGACAACGGTTTGTTGCTGCACATTCACCGTGCTATGCACGCCGTAATTGACCGTCAGAAGAACCACGGTATGCACTTCCGGGTATTGGCAAAGTGCTTGCGGATGTCTGGTGGAGACCACCTGCACTCCGGTACAGTTGTGGGTAAACTGGAAGGCGATCGCGCCATCACAATGGGCTTCGTTGACCTCATGCGCGAAAACTACATCGAGCAAGACCGCTCTCGTGGTATCTTCTTCACCCAAGATTGGGCTTCTATGCCTGGTGTATTCCCCGTTGCTTCCGGTGGTATTCACGTATGGCACATGCCTGCACTGGTAGAAATCTTTGGTGATGATGCTTGCTTACAGTTCGGTGGTGGTACTCTTGGACACCCCTGGGGTAACGCTCCTGGTGCTACCGCCAACCGTGTTGCTTTGGAAGCTTGTATCCAAGCTCGTAACGAGGGTCGTGACTTGGCACGCGAAGGTAATGACGTTATCCGCGAAGCTGCCAAGTGGAGTCCAGAACTGGCTGCTGCTTGCGAACTGTGGAAAGAAATCAAGTTCGAGTTCAAAGCAGTTGATACCCTCTAATCTGAGTTAAGAGTGAGGAGTTAGGAGTTAGGAGTTAAATTAATTCATAACTCATAACTCATAACTTTAAGAGTGAGGAGTGAGGAGTTAAGAGTGAGGAGTTAAATTAATTCATAACTCATAACTCATAACTCATAACTCATAACTCTTGTGGGCTGGGGTCAAGCATGAACATTAAACAAATTGCGAAAGACACAGCCAAGACACTGCAAAGCTACCTAACTTATCAGGCAGTAAGAGCGGTGTTGGCTCAAATCAGTGAAACTAATCCTCCTCTGGCACTTTGGCTACAACGCTTTTCCGGCACTGACAAAATTCAGGATGGAGAAGCATATCTTGAGGCACTGTTCCGAGAAAAACCGGATTTGGCATTGCGAATTATGACTGTCAGGCAGCACATAGCTGAGGAAGTCACCGAATTCTTGCCAGAAATGGTTCGCACTGGCATTCAGCAAGCCAATATGCAAAAACGTCGCCAGCATCTAGAACGCATCACGCAATTAGAGACGTCGAACCCCAGCCTTGAATCAGAACAGCAAGCAACCTCAGATCCTAATTTGGATAACTTATCCAGCTAATCAATTTTAGATTTTAGATTTTGGATTTTGGATTAGTCTAAAATCTTAAATCTTAAATTTAAAATTCCAAATTCATCTAGTAGTTCAAAAATCGCAACACATCCAAGAAGCTATGCAAACTCTACCAAAAGAGCGTCGTTACGAAACCCTTTCCTATTTGCCTCCCCTCAGCGATGCTCAAATTGCCAAGCAGATCCAGTACATTTTGAATCAGGGTTATATTCCGGCGATCGAGTTTAACGAATCTTCCGATCCTACAGAACACTACTGGACATTGTGGAAACTACCTTTGTTTAATGCCAGAGGCACTCAAGAAGTACTGAGCGAAATCCAAGCTTGCCGTTCTCAGTATCCTAACTGCTATATCAAAGTAGTTGGATTTGATAACGTTAAGCAGTGCCAAATTCTCAGCTTCATCGTTCACAGACCCAACAGATACTAAAGCTAGCAAGCTTTAATAATTTTGGATTTACGATTTTGGATTTTGGATTAATCTAAAATCCAAAATCTAAAATCTAAAATTCATGAAGTAATTAATCTCTATCCCCCAACATGAGAGGTAGATAATTCTACCTCTCTTATTTACTGAAAAAAAGAATCATAAAATTGGGGTGTGTGAAGTGTCCTAGAACCCCACCCCCCTTTGGCTGACGCCAAAGTTCCCCTCCCCGCGCGCGGGGAGGGGTTAGGGGTGGGGTTGTAGGTGCATCACTAATTCAACAAACTTGATGTTAAGTAATCTACCAAAGTTCCCCTCCCCGCACGCGGGGAGGGGTTAGGGGTGGGGTTCTAGGCACATTACTAATTCAACAAACTTGATGTTAAGTAATCTACCAAAGTTCCCCTCCCCGCACGCGGGGAGGGGTTAGGGGTGGGGTTCTAGGCACATTACTAATTCAACAAACTTGATGTTAAGTAATCTACCAAAGTTCCCCTCCCCGCGCGCGGGGAGGGGTTAGGGGTGGGGTTCTAGGCGCATCACTAATTCAACAAACTTGATGTTAGTAAATTGAATTAAACGATGAATGTAAAACCCAATAAATTATTGCGTTTCTCAAAATATTGGGTTTCGTTTCTCAACCTTACCTATACTTTAGAAATTATGGTAAACATTCACAAAAACTATTATTATTAAAATAGATAAAAATTACCGGCATAAGTAATCATTCTTTTGTGACCTTAGAGCATCTACCTAAAGTAAGAATTTGCTTTGTTGGCGAGTCCTTTGTCAACGGTACAGGCGACCCTGAATGTTTGGGTTGGACAGGCAGAATATGTGTTGATGCTAATAAAAAAGGTTATGAAATAACTTACTACAATCTGGGAGTGCGGCGAGAAACAAGTACCGAGTTAAAAAAACGTTGGTTGCAAGAAGTTTCTTACCGCCTACCTCAAGAATACGACGGTAGAGTAGTATTTTCTTTTGGTGTCAATGATACAACAATAGAAAACGGTAAAACTCGCGTTGAATTTGCAGAATCTATTACCAACGCCCGTGAAATTCTTAGCAAATGTAAGCAATTATATCCTACTTTAATGGTAAGTCCAGCACCTGTTATAGATAAAGAACAAAATTTAAGAATTGCTGATTTATCAAAACATTTTGCTTTAATTTGCAGGGAAATTAATGTACCTTATCTAGATGCTTTTCCTCTATTGGAAAATTCAAAAATTTGGATGGATGAAGCAAAAGCTTATGATGGCGCTCATCCCAGAGTAGCAGGTTACACAATATTTGCGAAAATAGTGCAAAACTGGCACGCCTGGTTAAATTGGTTTCCTCCCATATACCAATCCTAACTGACTCGTGAAACTTTCTATTTTCTCTTCCTCTGTTTCCTCTCTTGCCTCGTGTTGTTAATTGATTAAAAGCATTTTCACTTAGCAAATAGGACTGCTATATAAACCTAAAATATTATATTACGTTTTTGCTCACACACCTGAAAAAAGCTAATCCAAAATCCAAAATCCAAAATCCAAAATCGTTATGAATTACTACATTTCTCCTCGTTTTGAAGAAAAAATTGCCGTTTTCATTACCAAAAACTACCTCGGTATACCTGGTATCCGAGTACCCTTAATTTTGGGAATTCACGGACGAAAAGGTGAAGGTAAATCCTTTCAATGTGAGTTAGTTTTTGAAAAAATGGGTGTGGAAGTAACTCACATTTCCGGTGGAGAATTGGAAAGTCCGGATGCAGGAGATCCAGCGCGTCTACTTCGCCTGCGGTATCGGGAAACCGCAGAATTAATCAAAGTACGCGGCAAAATGTGCGTAATCATGATTAATGATTTAGATGCGGGTGCAGGACGTTTTGATGAAGGTACTCAGTACACAGTGAATACCCAGTTAGTGAACGCCACACTAATGAATATTGCCGATAATCCTACCGATGTGCAACTTCCCGGTAGTTATGACGAAACGCCTTTACATCGCGTACCAATTATTGCCACAGGAAACGATTTTTCTACTTTGTATGCGCCATTAATTCGCGATGGTCGGATGGAGAAATTTTACTGGGAACCAGACCGAGATGACAAGGTAGGGATTGTTGCTGGGATTTTTAGTGAAGATAGACTTTCAAAAAGGGAAGTAGAACAGTTGGTTGATACGTTCCCAAATCAGTCAATTGACTTTTTCAGCGCTGTGCGATCGCGAATTTATGACGAACAAATCAGCAGCTTTATCCAGCAAGTTGGACTTGAGCGTATATCCCAACGAGTGGTAAACAGTCTAGAAGGGCCACCACAATTTAGAAAGCCTGATTTTAGACTCTCTCACTTAATTGAGATGGGTAACTTGATGGTTGGCGAACAAAAACGAGTTGAAGATTACCGCTTAGTGAACGAGTATAACCGAGGGATGCGATCGGATTCTCAACCTGAGCCAACTGTGACGCCAACTCATCAGCCGTCAAGCAATGGCTTCAGCCAACCGAAAACAACAAACGGTTATCAGAAACCACGGGTATCGAATTCCCATTTGAGTTTAGAAACACAAGAACAGGTACGGGAAATTTTAGCTAGAGGTTACAGAATTGGTATTGAACACGTAGATGAACGCCGCTTCCGTACAGGTTCTTGGCAAAGTTGCACCGTAGGTCAGATTAATGGTGAGTCTGATGCTATATCTACTTTAGAATCCTGTTTGGCAGAATATGATGGTGAGTACGTGCGCTTAGTAGCAATTGATCCGCAAGCGAAGCGGCGAGTTATGGAAACGATTATCCAACGTCCTAACGGGAAAGTTGTCTAAGGTTATAACTCCAACTCCCACGTTTCCTTTTAGGGTATTTATAACCACAGATAGACACAGATGGACACAGATAAATCATCTGTGTCTATCTGTGTCCATCTGTGGTTTATTTTCAAAAAATGCAAGATTTGGTTGAGTCGTTAGGAAAATTGGCTGACCAAGCCTTGAACAAAACTGATAGCTTGTTCAGAAGTGGGAAACAATTTCGGGAATTCTTTTTTAATGCGATCGCCTATTTCTTCCACAGAGAAAGTTCCATCACTGTGAGACAGAACATACATTGCGGCTTGACCCTTATCGTTAATTTTTGGCTGATAATCAAACAAACTTCTTTTGATGGTGTTAATAGTCTTTGGAACAGAAAAAAATGTAGAGTGTACCTGTTGAGTACTACTAGTTTTAACTCGCCAAGTCCAGTCAGTAAAGGGAGGACGCTGTAGCTGAAAAGAAACTTCCTCACCAGCTTCTAAGGCTAAAGGAGGATCGAGGGGTAAAAAACCTGCTGACCAATGTAAGCGAGGTTCATGGGGTGCTGTAGATAACCAGGTTTTGCCCAACTTTATCTTAAACCAGCCTGCAAAGCCATGACATAATTCTGACTTCGTAATTTTGTACTTTACTTCTATATCACAATGCGTATTAGTAGCCTGGTAAAAATCCAAAGGCATGAAACTTTTAGGTTCAGCTAAATATAAAGCTTCTTGTAATTTTTTGTGGTAATAAGAAATTGAATTACTAGCATAGCTACGAACTACACTGGGGTCAATATCCATATGAGACTGCGACCAACAAGCAATTTCTTGTTGATACAATTCCGGCACATTCACAGGCACAGCTTCCATCATTGCTGCTTCAGGTATTAAAGTCCCTCCTGGTTTTAGATATTTATCTCTAGCAAAAAATAATGAAGGCAAAAGGTCTTCTTCTAAAAGGAAATTACCTGTAAATACAGAAATAATTACATCAACAGATTCAGGCAAATCAACTTCTTCAATTTTACCTTGTAGGCACTTCACTCTATCATCAAAACCATTGGTTTGAGCAATTTTCTGAGCAACAGCAATAATATCTTCCGGTTCAACCAAATAAACTCGCTTAGCTCCTAACTGTGCTGCTAAAAATCCATGTATGCCAAGTCCAGCACCTAAATCAAGGACAACACTTTCCGGAGTAATCACTTGTGCTAAAGCCTGAAAGTATGCTGCATTACGCCGACAATCAAGGCTCATTCTTCGTTGACCCTGAACACATGAATAAGTCACAATTGCTGAATTTCCTTTAATAAAAACTCGTAAACTTTAGGCAACATAGTAAAATCACGAGGATAAAATAATTTTCTGACTGAAGTTTGTGTAACTAAGCGAGTGTAGGCATCGAGTAAGCCAGGATTATTAGTAATAAACTCGTTGGCGTCGTAGCCGTGTATTAATAAATCGAAAACAGCTTGGCTTGAGGAAAGTTTTTCAGAATAAATACGTTGGTCAGGACTTTTTTCTAATAAATAAATAATGCCCAATCGTACAGGTTGCTGGTGATGTTTTGCGCCTAATTGTCCTGGCTGATAAAAAATCTTATAATTTGTTTTTTCCTTCGCATCTAAACCGAGACTTACTCCTGTATACGGGTAAAGCTTAATCCGAGGATTACCGGGAATTGCTAAACCTTGAACATCTACCATCAGCACATCATCAGTTATAAAACCCGCACCACGAGAAGCACAATAAGCACTTAAGGTAGATTTGCCCATACCTGAATAGCCAACAAAAGCAACTGCCAATTCTTCTATAGATACAGCATTAGCATTAATTGCTACTTGACCTTGTAAATTCAGACAAATACCAGTAATTACAGAAGTAAACCCAAGGGATAGTTCACCAATATCCATATCTTGGGCATCTTCTCTCATCAGAATTTTTACATCAGAGCCATCCGCCTTTACCCAAGCGCCTACTTCTTCTGTCCAGCTTACCCAATATTGGTCATCACTGTATTTTTTAGAATAAAATTTATCAAAATGTGTTTCCTCTTCTTTATTTGGCAAACTAGGAACATATTCCAAACTCAAATTAACTTTTTTAGTAATTTGCGATAGTTCCTTTGAGATAGTTTCTAAAACACTCATCACAGCCAAAAAATGAGTTATACAAATATCTTGCACTATTTTCAATTAGGTTTGCCCTGAATTAAAATTCGGGCTAAAAGCGCGCCCAAAGGTTAAAAACCGACTGGGTAAAAATAATTAACCCATTTGAATGGGTTTGTCCCAGACGCGAAATTTCGCGTCTCTACATAGCCGGAAATTTATTTCACGGCTAATTGAGAATGGTGCAAGATTTGAGTTATATGGAACTTTGACTAAATCTGGCAACCCATAGCACTCCTAAATTCTTTGTGAGATATCACATTTAAGCTCATTGGTTACTATTCCCAGCAATTACCAGTAAAGCTAACCAATATTCTCGCAACTAAAATAGGATTGCCTTATTATCTCTATTCGCAGAAATAACTTGGAAATCCGGAAAGATAAAATAATCTGAATATTGATATTGATTAAAAATTAGCCTTAGAATTTCAACTCAACTGCTAACAGACAAGAATGCAAACTCAGTTTTGATATTCCATCGCCTACCATCATGTTGCAGTAGGGTTAAGCAGGGAGCAGTAAACTCAAAATACAGTTCGCGCTTTTCAAATTCTGGCCAAGCAGTTCTAAAGTTTTGTTTTGTTAAATCTTTAAACGCAACCGTCATGTGAGGAGCAAAAGGACGTGTTTTAGAAGCTTTATCCACAATTTCCAGTTTGCTTTCTAACTCTACCATTAAATCAGCTTGCAAAGCCAGTAGTTCTGGACTTCTAACCACATTAATATAGATGACGCGAGGAACAAAAGCACCATAGCCACTCAGAGTAATTGGTACTGTCCTTCGTTGGCTGGCAAATTCCCGCAAACATTCTTCTAGTGCTGGCAAATTTTGGGAAGCCCATTCAAAAGGCGGTTGCAGGGTAATGTGAGGTGGTGATTTTTGTGCGTGGCGACTGGCGTACTTATCTGCAAAGTACTGCTTGACTTGGTTAGCGTAGTCCTGAATTTCCTGCGGTGGTAGCAGGGCGATGAAATAAAGGTTCATAGGATTTTGGATTTTGGATTTGGGATTTTGGATTCTTCTCCCCCAGGTTTGAGAAATGACTGATAATGCTTGCTTTCGCCTAGAAAATATATATAGCAATTTCAGAGGATGCAAGCACATGCCTTGGTTTGTGAAGATTGAGGAAGGAAAAGTTGATAAATCTACTTTTGACCAATATGTACCCGCCCACAAAGCCTACGTACAAGATTTGATTGCCAAAGGACACAAAGCTAAAACAGGCTACTGGGCACAGATGGGAGGTGGAATGATGGTGTTTGAAGCAACTTCAATGGACGAAGCCAAGGCAATTGTGGCTAGCGATCCATTGGTAAAAAACAACTGCGTCAACTACAAATTATTTGAATGGCGAATTGTACTCGAATAACACACACAAAGAAAATTTAATGCTATTCTAGTTTTAGACCTGGATCTATGCGACTGCAACGCCCAAATCTTGTCAGGACCGGAAGGTAGCAGCAACACGGGATGCTTGTAGTAGGCGTAGTCTCCGGGTCGCCCTATTTATAGAAGCGCAAAGCTGGAGCGCAAAAGCTGTAATGCCTGGTTTTGGAGATATTCTTAAAAAAGCTGTTTACCTCGGTGTTGGGTTAGCTTCTTACGCAGGCGAAAAAGCAGGCGGGAGATTAACCGAACTGCGATCGCAAGTCCAAAAACTGGCAGACGAAATGGTTGCGCGGGGCGAAATGACAACAGAGGAAGCCCGGCGCTTTGTTGAAGATATGATGAAGCAAGCTCAACAAGCACCGGCATCTGATACAACGGTTGAAAATACCACTCCCTCTGAACCGCGCCGCATCGAAATTTTAGAGGAAGATGAGCAGCCAACAGCGAAAGTAACCCAAACCGATGATGATGTAGATCAATTACGCAAACAAGTTTTGGATTTGCAAGACGAATTAAAACGGCTACAACGAGATCAATAAATTAGAAATTTAACGATTGTGTAGTATTAATAACCCGGCAAAACAATCCGACCGCAAAAAAGTAGCGTTTGTGCGTTTTGCCTTCTTGTACTAGCATCGTAGTATTAATGCCAATTTATTATCCAATACCGTAAAATTTGAGTTATAACATATTCTCAGGGTGTACTCCATTGCTTCGAGCCAAGTAGCACAAAGCGTCTACAGACTTGGTTGCCGCGAGATAATACCGAACGGGAAACAGCCTAAAAGGCGTCTGTGCAATGCTTACCCACCCATCCTCCGGGAGGTCGTCCACTTTCCGGGAAGCCAAAAAACAGGCATTTACCGGACATATACACCAATGTCCTCTCTTTGATAGCCAGTAAGGACGTTAAGCTTATGGAAAATTGGCAAAAAGATTTTTGGGAAATGGTACAAACAGTGGCCGATGAAGTAGAACGCTTCTTCCTGGAAATGAGTGAGATGGTAGACGACTTTGTTGAGCTAACGGAAGAAATTACCGAGCAATTACAAGGTACAATTGCTACTGAGGTTGACCAGTATTTTCAAGACATAGCTGAACCATTTTTGGATATTTACTGGGAACTAGAGGAAGTGGTGGTAGACGATTTTGATACAGGTTTTCCTTACCCAGTGGAACCCTCAGCACAACAAAACCCAGCTTGTGTAGGCTGTCGTCACTATCACGGTCATGTTTACGGCGGTAATTTATTAGTTTGTGGTATGCATCCCTACGGATGGGAGGGTGAAACTTGTCCAGACTGGGAAGCGGAAGAGTTTTGAGTTAGGAATTAGGAGGCGCGGAGTTAGGAGTTAGTGGTTAGTAGTTTATAGTTAATAGAAAAAACCATTAACCATTAACCATTAACCATTAACCATTAACTATTGACCAATGACTAATGACTATTCACCTGAAACTGTTTCTCAGCCAAATCCAGAAATGAAGTATGGCGAACGTAACATAGCGGAAGGAAAACTAATAACATTTCCCAATCCGCGTGTGGGACGTCGTTATAATATAGACATCACACTGCCGGAATTTACGTGTAAATGCCCGTTTTCCGGCTATCCTGACTTTGCCACAATTCACATTACCTACATACCAGATGAAAAAGTAGTGGAATTGAAGGCGCTAAAGCTTTACATTAATAGTTATCGCGATCGCTATATTTCCCACGAAGAATCAGCCAATCAGATTTTGGATGATTTTGTCGCCGCTTGCGAACCTTTAGAAGTTACCGTCAAAGCAGATTTTACACCGCGCGGGAATGTACATACGGTGGTTGAGGTGCGACATCAAAAACAATAGCATTGTGATTTAATTATCACCAAAATCATCATTGTCATCATCAGCATCGTCATCATCATTATTTCTTGATGGCGGTGCTGTTGGTGTATTTGCTGGCGATCGCAAAAATTCTGGGTTCGTAGATTGAGATGGTGTGATAGGCGCAACTGGTTGAATTGTAGATGATGGTGCTGTTTGTTGATTTGGTGTTACAGCTGGACTTGGGGAAGTAACTGGGGTAGCTGGAAACGGTTTTGGTGTAGAAGAAGGATTATTTGTATAACTTCGTAAAGCTAAGAAACCAGCTATGGCGGAAGCGATCGCTGCTATCGCCGCCACAGCTTTAGCGATCGCTTCAATTTTTTTGTACCTAATCTCTAGCTTTTTATACTTGTTTTCATCCTCACCACTCATCGGTAGTCTGTCTCCACAGTCTTCCAACTTAAATTAATACTGACTACTTTCAAACAAAACCATCTTAAGGTAGAAATTTTGCTACTTGATATGAATATTGACTAATACCAAGTTGCGTTTATACATAGAATTTCACAAAGCAGCGTTGCTGAATCAAGATATGAATTTACTATTCATGAATGTGTAACATACTTAGAGGATGTCTGAGAAGTATGGTTTTAAACCAATTAATCTTAGATCCCCCTA
>JBHYDF010000001.1:0-140136 GCA_051861145.1 Nostocaceae cyanobacterium | reverse complement strand
TAGTTTTTAGCGATCGCCTGTTTTTCACCCGACCTCACCAAATCGCGTTGCTCCCGATGAAACAGAGAACGCCTAACAGGACTATAGTTGCTTGCAATAAGCGGTGTGTTGATTGCTCACTTAGTCTCTGTTGCATCTCTACTCCCGCTTCAAACCCACTCACAAAATCCGAAAACTCTCGCTCTGTTTCGGGGCACTCTCCTTCACCAGGCGGTTTACCAACTCCAAAGGGGATTCCTCTAAATCCTCTTTTTTCACCGTTTTGTTAAGTTGTGTTAACGATTGTTCCACTTCGGACTGCGCTTGAGTATCGGTGTGCTGGCGCAAGGCTCAAGGAAGAGGAAAGGGAGCAGGGAGCAGGGTGCAAGGGAGAAAATTTCCCCCTGCTCCCCGCACCCTGCCCCCAGCCTCTTCCCCCTTCCCCCTTCAAAGTGCCTCTTCCCCCTGCTCCCTGCCCCCCGCCCCCCAGCCTCTTCTGTTCTCCCAATTCGCGGGTATCGGTTTGTTTCGCTTGGGTTAGTCCTTTGAGCAAGCCCAATTGATAACCTTTGCGGATATCTTTAGCGTCTTCTAAGCCTTCGCGTACCCCGATTTGCAGGCGCTCTTGTAACGCTTGACTATTGGCGTCCACTAGCTCTTTGGCAGCCTCACTAGTCGCTTGCTGTAGCTCACTGGTGACTGTCTTCTCAATCGCTCTAGATGACTGTTCGGCTGAGCTTGAGGATGATGAGGGTTCGCTCTGTTGGGCTTGTTGAGATGCCGCTTTGGCTGCTCTCAACACCTCTTCTGGGCACTGCTGGGTGTCTTCTGTTGCAGGCGACTCTGTTGCATCAGGAGAATCACTAGCTGGTTGTTCTTGTGCGATCGCACAAGAAGAGTCCAAATTGCTTGCCTCTTCTTGAGTCGCCTGTGCATCAGGTGAATCACCCGGTGGTTGTTCTAGTTGGTGAGCGATCGCTTCATTCGTTTCTTCATTTAGTGATGAGTTATCAACAGAACCATCGGTTTCATTAATCGGTTCATTATTCTCAAGCTTTGGAACTGTTGTTAACTTCCTTGAACGTCCGTTTCTGGTACTCCGGATTGAATCCTCGCAAATTCCTGGTCGATATTAATGTTCAAATATGTAAACACTTTCGGCAGATGGCCTTGAGATTTCAATACTTGGTACATTTTGCGGGTGTGGTAGCCCATACGAGCATACAAAAACAGTCGTAGAGACAAAATTTCTTTAACTTCTGCCCACCCTAAACGGCTATTAAGTAATCCAAGAGCTTTTAGGTGTTGATTGAACGTCTTGCGGTGTCGTATCTCAAGCAGTTCTCTCACTTCTTTTTTGGCAAAATACCGCTTCCCATCAACTTCGTAATCACGAATTTCGTAAATCGTTTGGATAGATGTTCACCTCTGAATAAAGGGCTTATCGTGGGGTATGCTCACCCTTGAACATTAATATAGCAAAAATGGCATCAATGGCATCAGTATTGTTTTTTGTTTTTAATGTATTTTTGATGCCATTGATGAGTATGAAGGGGTTGATGCGATAACGGTTAAACTTAGGGAATGAGTGACTCGCGTAAACGTACTACTATCAACCTTTCCCTCATTGGCGACCGGATAGAGCGGCTTCGCACTGATTCAGCCTGGAAGGAGTTAAAACTATCGAATAAAGCCCTTGTCCTGTTGAAAGAATATCTAGAAATACTAGAGAAGCTTTCACACGAAGACCTTGAAGAGACAATTCATAACTTACGCTCGGATGCTGAGTGGAAATCCCTTACCTTTTCCGAGAAACTGCTACACATTATCGAAGAACATCTTACGTTGTTTAGAAAGGAGGAACCCGAAGCACAACGAAAAAGCCAGCCCTCAACGATTGGACAACTGGTACAGCAGTATTACTGGCGATTATCCGAGTCCAACATCAAAAATATTGAGGCGATCGCGCAGGGGGAAAAGCCGACAAGACAAGACCTGATCAGGATTAGCTCGGCATTAGGGATGGAATTTAGCGACGTGCAGGCACTAGCGGACAAGTCCTTTCCCAAGGACAGCAAGGAGAAAGAAGCTAATGGATATTCCCAATCTCATTAACAACCCCCAGATAGAATTTCCGTATGGGACACAATAGCATTACGATTGAAGCTAAATAAGAGGAAAAATAACAATTTTTTATAGACTAAATAACCAGAAAAAAGAAAAATGACCCAAGACCAACCCAATCGACTAGACCGGATTGAAGCTACACAAGCAGTTCATAATCAAATCCTCAATGAAAAGCGCGATCGCACACAGGGAGGCGCGCCGAGTTCAGCACTAGACAAGCCGAACGACAACAACAAAGTTTAGACCGTCATGATGAGATGCTCACTAGATTAGAAAATTCTGTTAATCGTCAACAAGAAACTTTGGACAGGCACGAAGTAACCGCCGCCCGAATAGAAAGAAGCATTGAAGCGCTCACTACTTCTACTACTGAGACAATACAACTTGTAGCACAACAAGCTATACAGGCAGAGCGCGATCGCCAAGCTTGGCAGTCAGAAATCCGCGAAATCTGGCGCTACCTGAGATATGAACCTCGCAATGGTAATGGACGAAATGAAGTGTGAGCAATATTACTCATCAATCCACGCAGCATGAAAACTTGAGATTATTGATTTTGTATATTAATTAATCTAATTATTACTGCAAGTGGCACAGTTTCAGGCGCTTTGGCTGCAAATAACAGCTTTTTAAGCCGCAGCCAACTTGAACTGAGACTCTTTCGCCACTCATAAACACTCACTCGTATTGAGGGAGCGATACCCCCGTGAAAGGGGTAGCCCACATCCGCGTTGGCATCGCCCAATTGGTGACTGCAACTTTTCGTAACACGGCTGCGATAAGCGAAGCGATTACGCCCTTGTTGCGTATCGCGCTCCCTGGAAGAACAAACCACTCTTATATGTAGAAGCGATCGCGCTCCCTCACCACGCGCGATGAATCGATTTGATAGTCGTACTGAAGCACTAACAACCAGCACGACTGAAGCGATGCAATTAATTGCTCGGCTCGAATCTCAAACTATTGGCTTGAAAATCGAATGTCAAGAGGATTTGAGCAGACTAGAAACAATATTACACAATTAACGCAATTAATCGCTGAATCACAGGCTCAATTTCAGCAGCAGCTCATAGAAACTCTTAATAATTTCTTAAGAAATCAAACTAATGGAAGGGGGAGAGAGGAGGAGTAATTTGTTTCGATGCTCCTCATGTCAGCTAGTGTAGCAAAGAAGTTACAAACCGAGAAGCAATTGAAATACGTGTAAAGGCTGGTAAGCTGGAAATTCCCTGTCAGTATTGCGACACAAGTGTATTAATTCCTCGTAGTATAGAGGAAAAATATCGAAGCGACAGAGCGTATACTGAAAAAACAACAAGAGTTAAACTAAGCTACGGACTACAGTAGAAGAACGTACTGAGGCAGAAGTTAAGGCATTCCACCAAGATAAAAAACTGTACATGAACAATGCAGACAAGCAAATACGCATTCTCCACCTGTCCGATATTCATTTGGGAACTACAACGCAAGCACAATGCTACTTTACCCAACTTGCTACTGACCTCACCCAAAATCTTAACGTAAAGCTGCTTAACTACTTGGTAATTTCTGGAGATATCGCCAATCGCTCGACTGAGGAGGAGTACGAAGCAGCGTTTGAACTGGTGGATAAGCTGGTCAAACGTTACGGACTCGACCCTAATCGCATTGTTATCGTTCCTGGAAACCACGACCTCAACTGGGAATTATCAGAAACTGCTTATCCTTTTGTTTCCAAGCGCAAACTGCCCAATCCTTTACCTGAAGGTAGATACATCGACGCAGGCAGTACAGGAGCATTAATCTGTGATGAGAATGAGTATAAAAAACGGTTTGATTATTTTAGCGATCACTTTTATAAAAAAATTTATAATAAACCCTATCCCCAAGAATACGACCAACAAGCAATTCTCTACCCTTGCCTTGAAGATAAAATCCTCTTTTTAGGGCTTAATTCTTGTTGGGAAATTGACCATGAATATAAAAATCGTGCTGGCATCCATCCGAATGCAATCACCAATGCGCTTGAGCAAATTCTCAGTGTAAATTACAACGACTGGCTGAAAATTGCTATTTGGCATCATCCAGTTAATGGTTCTGAGTCCATGAAAAACATGGATTTTCTAGAACAGTTGGCAGTTAGTGGTTTCCAAGTTGGGATTCACGGACACATCCACGAAGCAAAGGACGAGAATTTTCAGTACGATACGCGACGTGGACTGAGAATTATTGCTGCTGGAACTTTTGGCGCACCTGCTAAGGAACAGATTACAGGTATACCACTCCAGTACAACTTGCTCACCCTTGACCCAAACAGTGGAATGCTGACTATTGAGACGCGCAAAAAGGAAAAAGCTGATGGTGCTTGGTCTGCCGATGCCCGTTGGGGCGATAAAAATAATCCAATGCCAAGGTATGATATCAAGTTGCGATATGGAACTGGTAGCAAAACTGATAATTCTTCCAGTCAGCCAAAAGCTTCAACGCAAGATAATCGTCCCAATCCTGGGCAAAGTATTTTCGATGGCAATATTCATGTTGGTCGTGATATAAGTGTTGGTAACATTACGCAAATCTACGGCTTTGGCACAACAAAGCAACCCACAAACCCAACTGAAAACCCACCCCTAAAACGCACAATATTAATCCTCGCATCCAGCCCCATAGATACAGCCAGATTGCGCTTAGACAAAGAAGCACGGGAAATTGATGAGGGTTTGCGAAGGGCGCAAAAACGAGAACAATTTACCCTACAACAAAAATGGGCAGTTCGTCCCGATGATTTGCGTCGCACACTTCTAGATTTTCATCCCCAAATCGTTCACTTTAGCGGGCATGGTACTGGAGGAAAGGGACTCATCCTAGAAAACGATGCGGGGGAAGTGCAGCTAGTACCGACCAATGCCTTGGCAAACTTGTTTAAATTATTTGCTAGTCGTGGTGTCGAATGTGTTGTACTGAATGCCTGCTATGCTGAAGTTCAAGCAGAGGCTATTTCTCAGTATATCAACTATGTAGTAGGGATGAGCGATGAGATTAGCGATCGTGCTGCGTTGAAATTTGCAGTCGGTTTTTATGATGCGCTGGGTGCTGGTTGGTCGTATGAAGATGCTTTTAATCTGGGTTGTAGTGCGATCGCTTTGGAAGGAATTTCGGAGGAGTTGACACCAGTATTAAAAAAAAAAGACCAGTTTAAAGTAGAGAATTCGGTTGATGAGTTAGTGCAACAAGTGCGACCTTTCAACCTTGAGGATAATCCCAAAAAAGATTTCAATCGTTTATATGACCTATTGATAGAAAGAAATTGGAAAGAGGCAAATGCTGAGACGCACTGTCTAATTCTAAGGATTAGCAAGAAGAAGCATCTATGGCAGTTAGATAAAAGAACTATTAAGAGATTTCCCTACGATACTCTCCGAACTATAGACGAGCTATGGATTCAGTTTAGTGAAAAGGAATTTGGCTTTAGTATTCAAAAGGAAATTTATAGGGAATGCTTTGAGAGATTTGGTGCTTTGAATTACAATCTTTTTGGCGAACGTGTTGGCTGGAAAAGCAATAAAGGCTGGCATACTTATGTAAACTATGATGTTTCAACACCACCTAGAGGTCATTTTCCAAAACCTCCACAGTTATTTAACCGAGAAAATACATTAAAAGGTTGTTTTATCCCACCTCTTGCAATTTCCTTTATTGTTTCTATCTTTCTGCTGCTTTTTAATCAGCCCATTATTGTTCCAGTATTAGCATTGATAATTGGATTTCTCATAGCTCTATTTAGTTTTATAATCCATACTTCGAGTTACTTGGAAGGACTGGAATGGATTACATCTTTGACATCCAAACTAGAGGAGTGTGAACAGTACCTGAATAACGAATGAACCTGTTTCAAGAATTTTTTAGTTGCATCAGTTAAAATGATAGGAATTCTGTAATTAGTTCGTTAGCGTGCAAATAATATATGTGTAAGTGTATTGGGTGCTGTGAGCAGCGAAGGGCTAGGAGCGATTGCAAGCTATCTTAGGAATGAAATGGGTAAATGAGCGATCAGTTGACTTTGTTTCAGGGTTGGCTGTTACTGGTGAGCTATGTCGTTAGTGCCCTAGTAGTCCACCAAGGCAACTTTGCGCTTGTTAAACAGAAGGATATAATCGTTCAAGTTTATTCCGTGCGTCCTTCGTTTTAAAGCGCCAGTTTACACTCGCTCGTTCTTGCCGATCGCTGTTTCTCCCAAGCGAGAATTTCAGATTTCAATATTTGTACTTCTGGAATTCGTCGCTCTAAACACTGACGAGATAAAACAGATAATTCGATTTCCACCTGATTTAACCAACTGGCATGTTTTGGGGTATAATGCAACTCTAGTTTTTGAACAATCCTACGTGCTTCGGCAGGCTCAAAAACTTCATACAACGCTGCTGGATTGTGTATGTTTAGGTTGTCAACTACCAAACGAATTACATCAGTATCTCGGTAATAAATGTCAACCAAATATGAGCATTTGTTTTGCAAAATCTGCCTTTGTGCGCTGTTTTGTAACTTCGATGTGTCGCCACCCTGTTAATGGTTGAAAATATGCAAATAGATTAACACTACCGTTACGCTTATACTCGTAGTCATAACGCTCTGGTTGATCTGGTTCGGGCGCTAAAGGTTGTCTAACTTCTTCCACAAGTTGGTATGGAGTTTCATCAAAACAGACGACTGGGCGCTTGGGATCATAAGGCTCGTTGTATAAATCAAACCATACTTCCATCCGTAAAACATACTCAGCATTCACTTCTGGTATGCACCATTGTTCCTTTAACCAGGGTTTTACTTCGTTTTTTTTAGAGTTTGGCGCACTGTTTCGTCAGAAATAGAATCAACTATACCAAGGTTTACCAATTGGTCTGCTAAAAGCTGCATTGTCCAACGAGTTCGTCATAAAGGGTGCATTTGAACAAGCGGTGGCTACCAAAAAAGCTTCTTGCTTGCCATCAAGTTTATGAGGCTTTGGAGGGTGAGGACGGTCTTCAAGCGCATACTCCAGTCCCCCAACCACAAATTTCTCTCGGGTGCGCTCGACAGTCGAAACATGAATTCTTAGGCTCGAAGCGATCGCGCTATCTGAATAACCCTCACTCGCCATTAAAAGAATGTTTGCACGGGTAATCGTTCGTGCCTTGTGCTTACCTGTTTTAATTAGCGATACGCCGGAGGCGTTAAGCTCCGCTTATCGCAGTTGAGATAGCTCTGCTTCGTTTAAATCCACTTCGGTACTTTTTTGCCATGAGACCACCCTGATTCTTCGCATATTAGGTAGCTTATCAGCATCGGCTACTACCAAGCAAAGTTAGTTTGGTAGACTACTAGGACTGCGATTCCGCATAGCGGATTGCTTTGAGAAAACTACATACCTTCAGGGTGAAAGAAACTAAGTACCTTTCCATACGTCCTCATACTTAGCGAAACGTTAGTTTCTTAATAGACTGAGGACTTCAAACGATGCAAAAGCAACGCCGAAGAGATTTGACAGGGTGGGAACACCTTCTCAGGTTTTTTGTCGCTCTAAGCCATAATGGATGGATTCGTCTTGTTGCCAAAGTTACGAGTGCTCTACTAGTTGCGCTTACAGTTCTAGCAATAATGCTCATCATCGGCTTTCGCTATGTTGATTTGCAAGTTAAGGGTGATCGGATCTACCTTAGTTCTATTGAGATTGGTCGAGTCCATCCCGATACTAGATCTAAAAAACTTGGTACTCACGTAATAGTCATGGCAACCGCTGGATTCCAGAACTCAGGAATCTACCTAAACAAAGGTGACAAAGTAAGCTTGGAACCTGACGGGCGCGTTCATCTTGCATTAAGGCAAGTTTACACCTTTGCCGGTCGAGTAAAAGAGCTCATTGGAGACAAGTTGTCCGCAAATGAGTACAAAAGTTATAAAGACGTTAACCCACTTCAACCCTTCACTAAGGAAGACGTTTTTCGTCGGGACTGGACTGCCCCAGACGGGGAAGAGATTGATAGTCGAGACCTCAATCAGTGCCTTCTTTTTCAAGGAAATTCGCAACAAAAAGGAAGGTGGGGACTGTTGCTAGCACAAGTATTGGAAAAGCCAGGGTCAGCAACGGCTGATCCATTCCAAGTCTTAGAAGATAACAACTTAACCTCAACAGATTTAATCCCTGTCCCTTCTCAAACAATTTTAGAAGCGAAGCGTAATAATGGTTGGCTGACATTTATTATAAACGACGGAGTCATATCAGAAAAATCGCCATCAAGAGGTTGTAAGGATTATTATTCTGCTTTAAAAAAAGCTTCTGTGGAGATGCATATCCAAAACCAGAAGGATCGTATAATACCTGAACGATCAATTCCACTTGTATGGTATTCAGACAATATAGGGGCATTTCGCATTATTGTGCAATACGCAGACGAGTCTACACGGTAGGGAGCATCCCACTTTTTATTTACCGAGCAAAGATTAATCCATTAAGATAAGCGCAACTCGGAGCAATGACTTGAGGAACATTCTCAATTTTCCATTGTGCGCCAGAAATTTTAGTTCGACGGTCAATTTGCTTAATGCCTTGTTGGATTTTAACCCAGAAATTGTTCATTTTTGCGGACATGGTTCGGGTGCAGATGGATTAATTCTCGAAAATGATGCAGGGTTAGCGCAACTTGTCCCAACCCAAGCTAGTGAAAAATATCTCTCCTATAGGTAAATTTTGAGGGTGTTGGGGGTGTCAGATTAATTCTTTGCGTTTGTAATGGATATTGTCACTGCAAACGCTCCAATATTATCGTCTTGGCTCATAACCGCTTTCTGTAGTACCTATGAGCTATGTATAAATACACGTGGCGAATTTGCGACCACTCTCTCCCAAGCTTGGCTGGATCGATATTCGGGTTGACAGAGCATCCCCTTTGGGAAATCCTTTCCTATTGAGAACAGAAGCCGAACGGTACACGGTTATCGCTGCCTATCGGGAATGGCTGTTGAGCAATAAGCGTATTCGCTTCGTCTTGGGGTGCTTTCCTAGAAAGTGTCATGCAGATATTGTGAAGCGTTGTCTAGAGTGTTTACTTAAAGAAAAGAATATTAGCAATACTTATTGATTTACATAATAATGATATCCATAAGATTTCCGTATAATGTCTTATACGGATAGTATGCAGAATTTTTCTGAATAACATCGAGGAAGATACCGAAAACATTCTTTATTTGCACCAAATACGGTGAATATATAGAAGATTTGCGTCTAATAACTAGCTGCTGAGTCTTCAGTTGAGGCGCGGTAGCGTTTTATGTATATATTGATACTTAGATAAAAAGATTTAAGTAAAAGTTCTAAAGGAGTACAAACCTTTCTATGGAACCTATAACAAGGGGTAGTGTTACGGAAGCTGCGGCCAGGGGCAAACTAAACAGTTTAGTTTGCCCCTGGCCGCAACTTCCGTAACACTACCCCTTGATAGCAATTTAAAAATTAATTTTTAAAATTTTAGATTCTACCTGTCTCATCTTTTTTTCAAAACTGGTATTGACCCTTGTGAAAGATTTTCCATTTCAATGGCAACCATGCCTTCATCAAAGGCTCGTTGAAACACATCTTGATTGTTGGAAATTTTATAACCCAGCCCATCATAGAACCCTCTAGCAAACTCAATCGCTGCACTGTCTTGGATTGGATTATTCATACCAATCGCATAATCAATGTATTGGCTAATTGCTACAGCTGGTTTTTGTGAATAACAAGCGTTAAGCAGTACACATTTAACATAATTAGCGTGTAACTTAAATAGAGATGCTAAACCAGATGGTGCAACAGGTTTATTGTTTCCCCCATCATCCTCTAATAGCAAGCTGCCATCTTTCTCACCATGCCCACAAAAATGAACAATAGATGGTTGTTCTTCCGCGATAGCTGTGCGAATATCGGCTGGACGTACAGCGGTTCTCACTTTAATTTCAAATAAATCTCGGTTGGTGGCTCGTCGTATAGCTTCTTCTATTTCCCGAATTTCTTTATCTAATCGCAGACCTTGAGGGATAGCTGCCAAAATTAATATTTTTTGCGGATGATTACTTTGTTTTTGAGGAATGTTAGACAATAGTGTTTCAGCGGTAGCTTTTAAGGGTTGATTTCCAGGGTTTGAATCACAAGCAGCACGAACTAAATCTTCAATCCATCCTTGTGAATCTGCTGCTTGTATTAATTTAAAGACTATCTCTTGTAAACTTCCTTCACCTGCAATTGCTCTTAGATTTTTATCTAGTCCAAATACCAACATCCGCTCTAGGTCTGCTAGAGTCGGAAAAGCATTAAGCAAAGCATCCTGTAATTGTTTGCGCTGTTGACCAGATAAACCCATATTTATCAATTCCTCTTATATTTAATACGAATTGAGAATTGTTGTGGCTGTTTTAAGCAATTGGTGAATCACCCGATCACTATTTACTCAATTTGCCTCTTGTCATAAATTCACCAGACACAACATCTGATGTCGATGCATCGCTAGCTTTCAACCACTGCTCAATTAGCTCCACCACAACCTGACTCATCTTCAGCCCACGGATAGCACAGGCTGCGTGAAAGCGTTTTTTCGTGTCGTCCGCGATACTAATATGCATAACTTTTACAGATATAAGCTGTTTTGAAACAGTATCCAAACAAAGCTACAAATGTACAATATACGATTCCAGACAATGTTATCAATTTAGGCAGATTTTTGATAGCTTGGCGAACGAGAGCGATCGCCCCAATACAACCAGAACGCAACCACCATGACATCAAAATCACAGACATACTACATGCCATAAAGCAAATGTCAGTAGATCACAAAGTTTTTTCCAGAAGTGCGATAAGCGAAGCTTAACGCCTCCGGCGTATCGCCAACTGTTCCGAAGGCGAACAAAAGTACTAAAAGTCGGTTATTTATAAAAACAACTTATATATTACTGTCTGACTGACAAAAGATGAAATCATCAGTATTGTACATATCGTAGTGGCTAACATAAATTGACCTTTTCATTAGAAATACCAGTTCTGACAGACTCAGAAACCTGTAAGGATTCAGGTCTAAACTAGAGGAATTAAAGAAGGGGTCTGCACAGCAGGGTTAACCATAGCTTTGATAGCTTGGTCAAAAAAGTCAATTACAGAACCTCCTTGACGACGGCAAGTTTGTATAACTGTTAGTAAATTGGCAGTATCTTGGAACCGCTCCATAGAGCGGGAACCTCCACTAACTTTTCTTTTTGTGACTGCTAAACGTAACGTTCGTTCTGCTAAATTATTATCAGGCGGTATCTCCGGGTGGTCTAAAAAATACCACCACTGTGTAGCTCTGTTCCGCAAGGAGCGTAAAAGTTTACCGGCTTCCCCTCCAGCTTTATCAATCCATAAATGAATAGAAGATTCAACTTTTAGTTTAAATTCGGATGTCCAACTCCAGAACTCATCAATATTTTGAGTTTGTTGGAATAAAGCGTAGTTTTTAAAACCTTCATCTATCAGGTTGATAAATGTTGTCCCAATCTCTTGGTTATTTAAGCCGGGCAGCTTAATTAGTTTTTTGAAGTGACGGCGTAAATGTGCCAGACATTTCTGTTGGGCTTTCACCGGATAACCATTATAAGCGCTATAGTCATCAGAACTAAGTACACCTTCATAGGTCGAACCCAGGATAGATTCGCGCTTCCGCGCGAGAACGAGTATCAGCAGCATGAAATAGAGCGAAATCTGTATTCGCAAAAATCCATAACCATTCTTTGACCCCTTTGACCATCCAAGGTGTTTCATCCGAATGGATATTTGGCTGAGTTTGCTTTATCCACTGCTTGAGCAGGTCAATACTTTGAGTCACTGCACCATCTATTCGTTCATTCGTGGCTACTAATGTTCCCACCCCGATTTCGATTTCACCCAGTTCCCACAACAGTTCTTGTTGTTTTTCATAGGGTAAATGTCCGTAATTATTTATCCATCCCAAAAAAGCTTGCAGTCTGATTCCTATATCTTGTCCTGGTACTATATCCGGCGACCAGTCTGCTGTTTGTGTTTCGCCACACTCACTGCAAATGCACGTATATCTTTGATATTCTACTATTTCAATTGGCCTCTCTACCAACTGTGCTACTTGCTGTGTTTCGATTTTTATTGGTTCGCCACTGAATTCCCTTTGACCACAGCATTTACACATTTGCGGTCGTAATATCTCAAACCTATCTACTCTCCCAAAACCCTTTCTCGTTTTTCCCGGATGTCCTGGTTGTCCTCCTGGTTTCCTTTTTGTCGCCTCTTTCTCTTGTGCAAGTTCAAGTTGTTTTTTCTCGCTTTTCTTGAGGATGTCTCCCGACGGTGGTTTTGATGATGCTGTGCTATCTAAATCTCTGCTGACCTTGAGTTTCTCTATTACAATTTCTAGTTCTACTACTCTGGATTTTAGTTCCTCTATAGCGATCGCCTGCTCAATAATGATCTCTACCAGTTGCTCCTGCGCCAACTGTCTCAAGGTCTCACTGTCTAGTTTTGGAGGCAGGTCTTTTTGCATACATGTTATAGTCCCCCTCCTATGTCAAACTTGTCAATACCCCCCTAACCTGAATCCTTACTGAGAGTAGGACTTACACCTACATCTTTCTGGTAGTTATAGGGTTTCTAGGATACTTCCCTACCCTGAGTTATTTTCTCCTTACTAAAGGGAGATATTCGCTCAGGAACGAATCGCACCGCTATTGTTGTTGTTGTTATTTAAAATGCGAGAAGACATAACGTCAGACTCAGACGTAACTCCTTATTAACGTACTACGCATTTAGAAATTGCGATCGCACCCCAACTCCCCAGCCCCAACAGGAGCAACCTGAAAAAATGAAGCGCCTTACCTTAGATATCCCTGAATCGCTTCACAGGGCAATCAAACACCAAGCCGTCGATGCAGGGGTAACAATGGCTGACTTGTTACGAGAGTTGTTAGAGCAGCACTACGGTAGCAAGAGCTAAACGTATTTACAGAAATACAGAAATTGTTGTAGGGGCGATCGCCTATCCAACGCATTATTGCTTAACTCTTTTACGCCTGGTGCTTGTAGAATAAACGGTTGACTCCAGTTGCTCAACACGCGCAACAATGTCGTCTAGTTGGAATTTTAAATTGATACTGTTTTCTATACCAAGGACAATATTTAGCCCCTGCACAACTAGGGCTGTGAGAGAGGTTCCATCTTTCTCAGCTTTGTTTCTAGCGGCTTTGAGTAATTTTGGGTCAAGACGGAAGTTGACTGACTCACGGAGTTTGGTTTTTATAACCATACTGTACGCTTAGATGTACTAATTCTGTACCATTCCCAGCTTAACCAATAAGCTCTGTAAGTGATAACAATTTTATCTGGCATCCTATTGCCTGCATATGTAGAATGGTGTATATATTTTTTCTACAAGTCCGCAGAGTCCAAGTACATCGACACTTGTCTTGAAAAATGCACTTATCTGGTCGGCAGCGCAAGGAATTACAAGAAGCTCTGGTGAGTGCTTTTCCCAACAAGACAGATCTAGAGCAAATGCTGTCGTTTGAGTTAGAGAAGGACTTGAATTATATCACTGGAGGGGATAATCTAAAAGAAATTATGTTTCAATTAATAAAGAAAGCAGTTTCAGAGGAATGGGTTAAAGATTTAGTTCGCGCTGCGCGTAAAACCAACCCTGGCAATTCAAAGTTGCAAGCTATTGCTCAAGAGTTGTTAAATGATTCAACTAATATAAATCTTCCAGATTCAATCCCTCACTGCGCTCAGGCTACGGGAATATATCAGCGAATGGAGAGAACAAAAATGCAATCGGATGTATCATCTCAATGCAATGTGCTTGATGACATTCGTGATAAAAAAGATTTGAATATCTCCAAGACCAATAATATAGGGGCTGCATTATTTGCGATTGCTTTTATAGGCACAATGATTACCATGTTCATAATGTTTTTACAGTTATCTCCTAGTGATATATCTTTTTCTGATAGCACTGGTAATTCCAACCCTAAAAGAGAACAACCTGATCAAGAGATATTATCTAATCAAGATCATCATTCATTGAGTCCTGAAAATTCAAAAACTAAAGCGCCTAATTTAAAGTGTTCTTATGAAAACCTTAGAAACCAATTGAAATTTAACAAATTTAAAGAAGCTGATATAACTACACTAAATTTGATGCGATTAATTACTAATCAACAAAATAAAAAATCTTTAGATAGAGATGATATTTTAAATATTGACTGTCAAAATTTTTATAAAATTGACTCTTGTTGGAAACAAAAAAACCCAAATTTTGGCTTTAGTGTGCAGAGCCAAATTTGGAAGGAAATAAGGGATAAACAAAAAGTAGCGAATAATCAAATTTATGATTTATTTGCCAAGCGTGTTGGTTGGAATGTCCAAGAAGAGACTTTCTTTTCACAGAGAGAAGTGACTTGTGATTACTCAAATGATGAAAAAAATATACCTCAAGGAAACCTACCTTGTGAAATAAATGTTCATATTTCTGGACAAGCTCCCGCTTACATCCAAGAAAAAATAGACAAATGTCAATAATTTACCCGGATATGGAAGTGTAAACTAGCAGTTCAAGTACTTGAAACCTTTATTCTTGCTGGGACTTCAAGGTAGAAGTAATAATGTTATAAAATAAAATAGGGCTTAATACTAAGAAAATTGTAAATGGTAAACATATTATAAGTTGATCATAAAAAGTTAATTTCTTAAAAATAATTTGAAAATCTATTACTGGAAAAATGTCATTAGGAAATTTATTTTTAATAAAAAATCTAGCTATTCCTAAATAAGAAGTAACAGCATCGTACAATATAGCTAATACGGTAATAATCTTCAAAACTGGTTTTAAAAAAAAACTATTTAAATTTTCCATAAAGCTACCCTTAATTTCCAAAATATCTATTGAAAAAAAACTTAGTATTATAATAAAAATACTTATAATCAAAGCAAGAAGCAAGAATAATATGTCGTTAATGTTGTGAAGAGAATCAGAATTGAAGTTTTGAATTCCAATAAAGCCAAGTATGCCAAAGAAGCTTGTATACCAGTCTAATGCCATTAATGCAGAAAGAACAACAAGAATGAGAGATAGTACTACTATAATCATAGTATATAACTTCCTTTATAAATTGATCAACTATTAGCTGAAAAAGAGAGTAATCACAATTAATCCTACTGCTATTAACCAAGAAGAAACAGCGAAGAATGCTACTATTATAGGAGCAGGAATTTTTCCTGTTTTGGAATTATCTTTAGGTACAATTGCTCCTTCAAGATTCGCTTTGGTGAGAATAGCTTGTGTAAGATTTGCTCCTTCAAGATTCGCTTTGGTCAGATTTACTCGGCTTAAATCAATGCCCTGTAAGTTTATCTCTTGCACTGGATTCTCCTCTCTCCACTTGTTCCACTGATTCACGTCAAAGTTGGGTAAATTAAAATGCTTTTCATCTGCCATAGCAATTATCTTCCGTATTGCATCACTTTGTAACTTAATTTCCTAAATTAATATATGATGGGACTGTGCCAAAAGACAACTGTTGTATGAACCTATCCCACTAATAAAATCCTTTGAACCCATATGTGGATAGTTGCAAGGTCAAGAAAGGAATCAAAATATACTAACTGCCGTTCCCAACGTACACTTAGGCGACGATATTTACGTTGATACCAAGCAAAACAACGTTCCTACTGGAATCTTGGGGCTGAGATTTTAATTGACCTACCCCTGTTTTTCTTGGTTTTCCAGGTTCGTTTTGGTATTTGGGGTCTAATTAGGTAGCCGCCGAGATACCGCGTGCGAGTAGCATTGGAACCAAAATGTACGCTAACGACTGATTCCTGTGATAACGATAAAATTTCTACCTTCTTCAATGCCTCATTCTTACCAAGAATTCAGGCTTTGAGAGGATTTTTCCTGTGATAAAGATTGTTATCACAGGAATAGCCAAAAATTAGGACGACGGCGTAAAGTCAATTACAGTAAACATCTTGGGCTTAACGTACATTCCTGTTCCATTGCTACGAAAGGGCGTAACGTTTTTGTGTTTGCTTAGAACAGAGAAAAAAAGCTGAAATCTGTATATAATAAGCTTTTTCAGCCTCTATTTTCGTTTTTGCAGGGTTTTCGGCTCAATGTGTGACACAGAAGAATGGCGCTGCTATCGTCGTCCCATAGGTTTTCTACAGAAGAACCTGATCCCTGGTTCGTTTCAAGACAAGCGAACAAGGGATCAGGTTCTTCTGTCGTATGGATATCAAGGTATTAAGGGACTTCCAAAAAATAAAATAATCAAGTAATAAAAATGATAATCATTGTAGGATAAGGGAGTCAGTGCTGCCGCCGACAGCACTGACTCCCCTTTTTGTAGTAAGTTTAATCATGTATGGTCTAAGTTTTTGGCTGTCTAAAAGTGTCGATGGAATTAACTGATTCACTTAAAAGCCTGCTCAAAGAAACAGCAAGTCAATTAAAAGGTGCAGCAAAACGGCGTTTTCAAGCGCAAACTGTGATGTCTTTAGGTTACGGAGGACAACTAGTGGCTCAAAAAGAGTTAGGGTGGGATAGAAATACGATCCGTAAAGGAATTAAAGAATTAACAACTGGTATTACTTGTGTCGATAATTATTCAGGTAGAGGACGAAAGAAGGCAGAAGAGTATTTACCAAATATTTTAGAGGATATAAAAAAATTGGTAGATTCCCAAAGCCAAACCGACCCAAGCTTTAAAAGCAAAAGACTGTATACACGCTTAACGGCAAGTGAAGTACGAAAGCTATTAATTGAGAAGTTTGATTATAGTGACGAACAGTTACCAACCAAAGAAACAATTCGCATCAAATTGAATTATTTAGGTTATCGACTTAAACGAGTAGCAAAAGTTTTACCTCAAAAAAAATTCCAGAAACTGAGGCAATCTTTGAGCAACTAGCAATAGTGAATCAATCAGCTTTGGATGACAAGAGTATTTTACGTCTAAGTCTCGATGCGAAAGCTCGTGTAAATATTGGTTCCTTTGACCGAGGTGGTAGGAACCGAGTTCCAACCGAGACTGAAGACCATGATTATAATCCAAAAACAACCGTAACTCCTTACGGTATATTTATTCCAGAGTTAGATGAATTATTTTTATACTTTACAGAGTCTAAAGTGACGAGTGATTTTATTGTTGATGTCTTAGCAGATTTTTGGAAAACTGAGAGTTGGCGATTTCCCGAAATTAAAACACTTATTCTTAATCAAGATAATGGTCCAGAGAATAATTCTCGACGTACTCAGTTCATGAAACGTATAGTAGATTTCGCTCATGAATATCAACTAAATATACGTTTAGCATACTATCCACCCTATCACAGTAAATATAATCCGATTGAGCGAACATGGGCTGTACTAGAAAACTACTGGAATGGCAGTATTTTAGATGAGATAGAAACAGCTTTAAATTTTGCTCAAAATATGACATGGAAAGGTAAGCAACCAGTGGTTAAATTAGTAACTAAAAGTTATGAAACCGGAGTTAAGCTTACTAAAAAAGCTATGTCCAAAATTGAAAGACAAATCCAGCGTCTTACCAATTCTACACATGAAGAATTTCCAAATTTAGGGAAGTGGTTTATTGATATCTGCTGTGGAACAACCTAATTTAAATCAAGATTTATAAAAAGTTGAGACTGTAAAAAAATAATCAATAGTAATTATCACACGCACCCAAAATTCGCTAGAGAGTGCAAAGTTTTTCATGGATAGTTGAGGGGGGAGGAAGCGGTTGCCGTCGGCAACCGCTTCCTCCCTCATTATAATGATTATCATTATTATTTAAGTATGAATTATTGAATTTTTTGATTAATTTATTCTTTGGAAGTCCCTTATCTGGTGGCTGTGGTTGATGGCGCGAGAGCGTTACTGTAACTAGTTCCCCAAGCGTCCGCCGGAGTGCCAAGCGTCCCCAGTCACCATTCATTGGGAAAGAACCAATCGAATCGGTCATTTAATTTAGTATTTTTTCGCTGCTTGAGCCTTAACCCCAAAAATTCGCTCAATCCCTCTCCCACATCGATTTCACACAATTTAAGAGCGGTCAGTTAATTCGGAATCGAGGTCAGTTAATGTGAAACTCGACACCAATCCTCTGTGGTGTCTGACCCCTCATTAATTCGCCAACAACATCTACGCTATATCTACGCCAACCAACAAGCGTGTTAATCGACAGTAGTCGGTCTCTGTTGCCGATTCCACATTTCTGCATACTTTCCACCGAACGACATCAGTTCGTCATGATTTCCATATTCAACAAAACTGCCTTTCTCCATAACCAGAATCTTATCAGCATCAACGATAGTTGAAAGTCGGTGAGCGATGATTATTGTGGTTCGACCTTTGCTGACCTCGCGTAAGTTTGTTTGAATTTCTCGTTCCGTATGAATGTCAAGTGCTGAGGTGGCTTCATCGAATACAAATATGTGAGGACGCTTCAAAATTGTGCGTGCTATGGCTACTCGTTGCTTTTCTCCACCAGAGAGTTTGAGACCACGCTCACCAACTTTAGTCTGATAGCCATCTGGTAAAGTTAGGATGAAGTCATGGAGATGGGCTAAGCGAGCCGCCTGTTCAACTTCGTAGGGAGAGGCTGTGAGACATCCATAAGCAATGTTGTAGTATATTGTATCGTCAAAAAGAACAGTGTCTTGTGGAACTATACCTATTGCTGCCTGAAGGCTTTTTTGCGATACATCCCTTATATCCTGATCATCAATCAGAATGCATCCATCATCTACATCATAAAACCGAAATAAGAGACGAGAAATAGTAGATTTACCTCCACCAGAAGCACCGACAATAGCCACCGTTTTTCCTGTAGGTACAGTGAAGCAGCAGTCCTTCAAAATTGGACGACGTGAATCATAGCCGAAAGTAACATTTTGGAACTTTATCTTACCTCCATTCAGTTGAATTGCTGGCGCATTAGGCTTGTCTTTGACCTCCACCTCTTGGTCTAATAAATAAAACATCTGACTCATATCCACTATAGACTCAGTTACTCCACGGTAGATAGAGCTAAAGGAATTGAGCGGTTCGGCAATCTGAAGTATATAGGTATTAACCAGCACAAAATCACCAACTGTCATGGTTCCATTAAAAATGCCATATCCTGCCATGAGCATAATGACAGTTAAACCAGATGAAACAATGATTGCCTGAACAATATTGAGAAAAGCAAGTGATAATTGGCTATTGACAGAGGCCCGCTCATAACCATCGAGAGCAATGTCGTAGCATCGAGCCTCGTGTTCTTCGTTACCAAAATATTTTACAGTTTCAAAATTGAGCAGGCTGTCCACAGCCTTGGTGGTAGCAAGGGTATCTTGCTTGTTCATTTCTCGGCGAAATTTGAGACGCCATTTGGTTATAGTCAAGGTGAATGCAATGTAACTCAATACCATCAACAGTGTGATCATTGCAAACAGAATATTGAACCATCTCCACAATATCAGTGTGATTATCAGGATCTCAAACCCGATGGGCAAAATGTAAAATAATACATATGCCAATAAGGTTCTTATTGCAGTCGTCCCGCGCTCGATCGAGCGAGTTATTCCACCAGTCTGGCGTTCTAGATGGAAACGCAAAGAAAGTTTATATAAATGTTGGAACAAGTTTAGAGTGACTGCCCGCACTGTACGCTGAGCAACTTTAGCAAAAATAGCGTCGCGTGCCTCGGAGAATACAAAGGAGAAAATCCTTACTAAGCCATATGCGAGAATGAGTACTGCTGGCAAAGTGAAGGTCAATTCCCCAACCGTATGTGTACTCTTATGTGTAAGGACATCAACTGCTTGCTTGTAAATGATGGGAACGTATAAAGAAGCTACTTTATTCGCTATTAGGCATAAAACGACTAGGACAACTCTAACGCGTAACTTGGTTTGACCTTGGGGCCATAAATAAGGCAAAAGTCTTTTAATAACGCGCAAATTTCTATAAATATTATTGATAAGCATCCGAATTATAACGCAATCTAGAATAATTTTTATATCAATATAACACTCATAATTAGACTAAAATTGATATATCGGTTAACCCCTGCTAAAAAATTAGGTTCTTCAGTACCTAGTATGCTAAAAATATAGTGAAGCAAGTAAATAAAAATAAATAACTGTATCAAATAATGACCAAAAGCTTTGATAGGGTTGACTCATAGTCCTGATTTATTGTTGGTTGTAATTATAACCATAGTAATTTGAGGATGTATTTGCAGCCATGACCTCAAAAAAGGAAATTAAACTGCTGACAGAACTGCTCAATCTAAAAGGTGTAAAAGTTATCTTACATAGGCAATATCAAGAAATTGGAATAATTTTACAGTTCGAGTCAACCAATAAGGAAAGTATCTGTCCTCGTTGTGGAACAAAAAATTATAGATTACATCAAAATCATCGATATATAGTCAAAAATTTGCAATTTGGAGAGCAACAAGTATTTTTAGAAATAAATAGACGACAGTTTAAATGCAATACCCGTGAATAAAATTGATTGAAATCCGGAAACCCTTTTCTAGTAAAGGCAAGAGCTTTTAGGGTTAGTGGGCAATATATATTACTAGACCGGCTCTCTAGATACACAAAGAAAAAGAGAAAAACGAAATATAGAAGAGCTAATTAAAAAAGCAAAATTAGCATCAGATAAAGCTGAATACGAAAAAATATTATCAGGATTGAAGAATAGTAAATACCCTCTATTTAAAAATGAAGATAACTTAAATGAGGAACAAATGAATAAACTTATCCAAGTTAAAAATCTATCTCCTGTTCTGAAAGTAATGCATGAACTAAATGATTCAGATTAGAAAAATTTTTAATAAGACTAATGATTGGTATACGGGAGTCTTTAAACTAAGCATGTGGTTATCGAGAGCTAAAATATATTTCCCAAATAGCAACAACACTATTATTCGTTGGTTTGATGAAATAATTGCTTACTTTGACAAGAGAACAACAAGTGGTATTGTCGAAGGAATTAATAACAAGCTTAAACTAATTAAACGTTCTAGATATGGATTGAGAAACTTTGAAAATTTCCGAGTAAGATGCTTATTGAATTGGCATTTATTTTATTAGTTTGGCATAACAAGTACTGAAGAATCAAAAATGATTTCTTAGAAATTGCTCAAATAAAATTTTCTCCGGCGATGCATCTTATAGTTAATTCAAGTACACATATATCGTAAAATATTCCGGGGGTGCAAATTGATTTATTATTAATATAATTATCATATTCATCTTTTATTTTTTTTCCATCTATAAGTCCCAATTCTGATAAAAGCAAATTGCTGAACAACTTTTGTATTAAAGAACGCGACGTTATAGACATTGCATGTGTCATTAGTCCAGAAAAATTCTCTCGTAGTTGCGGATTTACAGTCCCATTAGAAATGCCATTTTCTAAAAGAAGCTCGCGATGTAAACGTTTCTTTGCACGCCAGGTAGGTGGAAGGGTGTGACAATAGCGTACAAGTTCTGGGGTGCAAAGCGGATTGATGGGCCAAATACCTTTTCGTAGAAACACAGGTGCTCTTGTTTGAGAAGCTTTTAAAGCTGTTTCTGGAATTATTGTTTTGGGGGCGGCTTGTGAGCTTATCTCATCATCTAAACAGACTGCACGAGCAAAAGCAGTCATGTAGCTAGTTGTCTCAAGGAGAGATCTGATTCGCAGGCGCTGCTTACTTTCGCTAGCTTTTTTAAGGTTTTCTATTTCAAAAGAGTCTGGTAGAACTAGCTCATCTCCGCCAATACCAGTAAGAATAATTAGGTGATTATTGAAAACAGCGACAGAGAGCATTGACTCAAGAGCCTCACTATACGGTTCATCGTATGGTCCTATTGTCTTTCGCTGTAATCGGCTACCTCCTGGAAGCAGTGGGGGAAATTTAATGGCATCTATTATATGATCTGAAGTCTGGAATTTTTGAGTAAATTCTTGTCTCCGATGCGATTGTTGTTTGCCAATTTCACCATCTAAAAGCATTCCATAGGTAGAAACAGGATATCTAAAAACTGTTCTTGCTATTGCGGTAACATTAGCAGAGTCCAATCCACCGCTGAGTTCGCAAGCAAAATTATTATCGCCACCTATAGGAGACCACCGTCTTAGTGAAGCGGATAATATTTCCCTATAACAACGAGTTACTTCAGCATGATTTTTATCTTTTAAAGCATGTGGAAGAACAGTAGGCGCAGGTTCCGGATAATTTATCTGACAATTTTTTCTGCTCAAGATGGCTTTGGAACGCTCTGTTAGTACCCTAATACATTTAAAAAGAGTTTTGGAGTTATAAGGATTTAAGCCAGATAGGAAAAATGCTGCCTCAATCAGATCAAAAGAGTCAATACTTATAAATGAGTACAGCTTGGTTATATCCCAATCACAAACGATGGCATCTTCCGTAGATATTAAATAAACAGGCGCCACACCCCATTCTCCTGCTTGAAGCTCGGCTGTGTAAATAGTTGGTTTAGCTTGACTTTGGATTATCTCTACAGTGATAAACTCCAGAGGCCAGCGCTTAATGTTATCTGCCAATCTATCGTATTCATTTTGTGAAACATGAAGCTCTGGATACCCATCTTTGAAGTCATGCTCAGATAACGATGACTCTGTAAGCCGTTCCCTGACAACCACTAGCCGCCGATAAACTCCAATAATAAGGAACGCTTCAATGACAGGGTTTTTGAATGGTTGTATAAAACTTGTCCCAAATGACCAGCAATCTTGATGCCTCATCCAGGGTTTATCCAAGTCATCCCATTTTATAAAAAATGAAATCATATAATTGACCTTTTACAATAAAATTTTTTGTGGAAGCGCGAAACCTTTATTTAAAAAACTCATCATCAAAATAAGTAAACCATTAGTCGTTTACTCTTGTCTCACACTAACGTATCTACAACTGTAGTACTAGTGCCACTTTGCTGGAAAGCCTTACTAGAGCTACAAAGCAGTGAACACTGCTGAACACTGCTTTGTCGTTCTCTAATTAAACTTCATCCTCAGCGTAACCATGAGGAGAATTAATCTTCTCTATAGCCCTGATCAGTAGTGCCCCGTGGCTTTAGTAGTACTTGGGACTTATAAGGCATATCGGCAAGTATCTGATCGCTCACAAAAAGACTGAGACCTGTAGGCATATAGGTTTGAACAGACCGAAGAAGTTGAGTAACTACAGAGTTGTTCATTTTGCACCTCTTAAATTTGTTTACTATGCTAGAAAGCTAGTATTACATTACTATTTAAATAGTTTTAAGTGATAAACCAGATTTGTAAATCCTCCCAAAGATAGAATATGATGAGAATCAGTCAGTATTAATGTTGTTCGCATCGTTTCTTGGTTAAATGGTATACCTCACGCCCAAACCAGAACATCATGATTTGCTGCACTAGCCGTTGCTTAAAACAACACATACCTTTTACCTCACCACAACCATGTAATACACCGTTGATCCAGACCCAATCCGTTGTTTACACTTACGGTGTAATACGAGGATTTTATTGCTTTTGCGATCGCCTGAATCAATAACTAGCAACTTGGGTTAATACCCCAATTCCTACATTTTTGAATTGTATGAATTTTGGATTTTAGTTTGGATTGGAGCAACGGTTTCAAGCCCCTTCATTGATGAATGGAGGTATAAAAAAGCGCAGCATCATTATCATTATTTCAAGAAAGCGGATTTATCCGTGGGGATTGTAATGAGCGAATTTTGCGGGCGTTGAATTTTGAATTCCCCCGAAGGGGGTTGACAGCTCAAGCAAACTAATAATTTCTTGCTGTAAAGGATTTAAAGGAAGACTGTCGGAAGTCGGATTAGACCCAAAACGCTGTAGCTGCAATTCTTTTGGGCGTTTTCTCAAAAAAAACTTCAGCTTAGGGAAAACGGCAAAAGTGATCGCGCTCACCTAGCACAGCAGTTGCGATCACTTTATCCCTTGGGAAAACCCGAAAATTTTTTCACTCTCTTTGTCATATCCCCAACTGAATTGCAGCTAGGCGAGCTTTCAAAACTGACATATTAGTTTCATCAAGCCTGAAATTAAAAACCATTACCTTGTCCGGTTGAGGACTATACTGACGTACATAGTCCTCTACTTCTCTTGAAGCGCAGACCGCATCAGCCTGCTCCAAAAGTTGGCGATTTTGCTGAAGATACTCCAAACCTACGGTTTGAAAGTTTATGTGGGAAATTCCAGCCTTTTGTATCATCTGTTTAATCTCTTCACTCCAGGCTTCTTCTTGACAAACAAGCAGCATTAAAGCGTTACGAGGTTTTGATGAAATTTGTGTTAGGAGTTGCAGGTCTGGTTCAATATTAACGCCAATCACTTCCTGTTCGGGAGCAGCTATTTGAGCAACTTCCCATAGATGTTGCGCTGTCGTGATTATAAGGTTAGCAGCCAAAAATTCTTTCAAGGCTTTTGGCTGATTAGCCCTTAAGTTTTCCAAATGGAGAAACAACAAATGTTGTTTTATTTCTGATTGAATGGCTTCACATACATCTATGCTATGTTGCAAACATTCTACAAATACTAACTTTAAAGATGGTACTTGATGCCGATTCAATCTCACGGCTTGTGCGTAAGCAGCTGCACTAAATTCAGATGGAGATAATCCAATTATTGTCGCAGCACTAAAGGCTTCACCTAGCAGATTGTAACATTCTTTGTGGATAATAATATTCTGTACAGCTTGGGTGTGAGCAACAAAAGTTCCTTTACCTCTAGTGGCTACTAGATAACCAGTTTCAATTAAATAGTTATAGACTGCCGCAATGGTATTGTGGTTTACTCCCAGATGTTTTGCTAATTGAGTAACAGTTGGCAAAGGCTCGCCCGGCTGTAGTTCTCCCATAGCAATTAATAGTTTAATCTGCTCAGCAATCTGAGCATTAATTGTTATTGGTGCAGAGGTATCAACAATAATCGGGAGCCTACTCGGAGCGGGCATTATCATATGGATAGGTAGAAGTCATTACTAATATAATATCATTTTATATTAAGATTACTTATTCCTCCTTACCAAGAGATACAGCATATTGCAGGTAAATGAGGTACACTAATGTGAGTGCATCAACGGGTATAATTTTACCGAGGAGCGAAGGTTACAGTTATTGGGGCAATAAGCATAAAACAAGTTATGGCTGTGATGACTTTAACAGGAGCAATGCGATTTTGTGAGGTGAATCCAAAAAGAGAGAGATCGCTAATCTTCTTTCTCGGTACAAAAAAATATTAGCTACATGTCAATTAGCATTAATACTAAAAAAGGCACGAAAAAAGGTAGAATTCCCCATTAGCAATAGTATAGTTTTGAGAGAGGGAATGCTACCAAAATGGAAAAAAATATATACGCAACTTTAGATTTAACCAAATCGTTGAAAGATTTTGAAGTTCAGGTTACGAAACTTTTAGAATTAACTAATGTTCGGGAATGGGATGGTCGAATTTTAAAGAGAGTGAACAAAAAATTAGAGGCGCAGCGCTTGTTGAGCACGGGTCAATGTATCGCCTTATTTTTATATAATCTTTCCCAATTTCAGGAAGCTCTTAATACGGCAATAACTCGAACCCAAGGCTGGTGGTACCCAGAAACTCATAGGCATGGTTTGAGAAAAAGACAAATTTTAACAGTCGGAAATGTTTTAGTTACTCTAATACTGCCATATGTAGTAACAAGAATCGAAAAAAAGAGAAAAATAAATTTGAGAATCAAGGTTTCTGCCCATTTTTAAAATGGTTAGGAATGTCAGAAGGATTAACACCACTCGTTTGGTCAACAATCATTCAGTAAGGATTTTAGACTTCAAGATTCTGTGCAAGCTCACAAAGAATTGGTATAAGAGCCTCTCAACAAATTATCTGACTAGATAATGAACGGGAAAGAGTAATATTTGATTTTCAATAGCAATAATTTTTTTGAGAAAATGCACTCTGTCATCTCACGAAATATCCAAATTCTTCCTACATATTTAGATTTTAAGTATTGAGGCTGCGAATGGCGCTCAAATATTCGACCATCTTTTAATTTAATAGTGTCATAAATCTCTAATTCTGTATGTGTGTAAATTTCTTGAATCCTCTTAAGAAAGCTTTCGGTATCTTCAACTTGTTTAGAGACCAACTCTAATGCCTGATCCTCATCTTGTGAAACTATAATGGGTTGAGGAAGTCTCCACATCTCTATAAATTTTCGATTCAAGCTCACCATCCTTCTGTTACTATCGACTACAAGAATACCAGCAGTAGCTTCGAGCTTACCTTGATTCAAGATACTTATTTGGCCTTGACTCAAAAGTATGATCATACATTTTCTCCTCAAACGAACGTTACCAAAACGGAGAACGCACTATATCTATTGATGAAATGACGGGTATCCAAGCAACTGAGCGTCAAGAGAAAGACCAGCCAATGCGACCAGGTTAAGTCCTCTTAACCCGGATTTCTCACAAGGGAGAAAAAATCACTGGGATTAGCAAATAAGAGGATAATTTAATTGATACATCTGATACATCATCAAATGAGATAATCGAATAGGATAATTTCAAGTAAAAGCCGCAGACATAAAGATAAATAAAATACTATGTGTGTAATTTCTACTAAGACAAAAATCTTGGTAAATAAAAATAGACATAGCAAAGCAAGGGTTGAATCAAGAAAAATCACCCGCATAGCAAGCCAATAATAATGTTGATCGAAGAGCAAGTTTTGTTAGTAAGGATAATTTGAAAATCTGTGTGCTTACTCTCTTTTGTGCTTTCCTTAAACAAACGCCATTTCAAACAATAGCGCAAAATGCTTTTACAAAACCATGTTTAATAATTTAAAATTTTGTTTTTCTTATACATACGGCGAATTGACAGAAAATATTAGGCAAAAAAAATATACAGTAATATTTTCCACTTGTATTCTTTGAAAAAGCTTGAATTTGCAGATAATTTTCATCAAATCAAATCTGGTATTTTTGTATAAAATATGACTAAAAAAAACAAAACTCTTTGTAAATTAATATTCTGTATTTTTATATGAAACATTAGATAATTTTTGATAGTTCAAGCATAGTAGAAAATAGTCGTAAAAACCATCTATTACAACGAAATTAATCTAAAACACATATTTTTTAGATCCCAGAAAGCACATTAATAGGTGGTTAGATATCAGAATAATCAATCAGAGAGTAAGTTGATAAATTTTATTCTCCGTCAATATAAAAATAAACAAAATTTTATTAGTATAATAGTCTGCTTACGCAGATTATAGAACCTACTATTTGTATAGAAGCTTCTTTGACTATTACTGCACCGACAAAATCGCAAGTCCTGTTAATTAGGGCAGTGAAACCATTTGTCACAAGTTAAGGCTGTAAGGCAGTTGTCAATGGGCTTTTAGAAGAAGCTTGGAAGAAAAACTGATCCGAGGTTGGGTAAAAACAAGCGAAAAATCTGCATAAGAGTCGGAAAAATCGCCCCACGAGATCCGCGCCTAAAACCTGGTAATTTCTCGTAATGGGGCGATTTTTCCGCAACCAGTCATGACGCCAAACCAAGAAACTGCGCCTATAGGCACCGCAGTTTTTCCGGATTTGATGAAGCGCCTCGCTGTTTTTCAGGAAAGGGTGCAACGATTAACGCTCCCCGTTCAAATGCCAAATGCAGAGTTTACAAAACTTAAAAAAACGGATAAGCCAAATTTAACGATGTTTTCTACACAATTTTCTACACCAAAAATGTAACCAGTTAATCTAACCAGTTATTTCTATATTAAGCGATCGCTTTCTGACCATACTTCTCAAATAAATCATTCAAAGCCTCAGCCAATAGGGCTTGGACGGTTGTATCTTGCTCCAACGCCAACTGCTTAAGCTGCTTAGACACCGCAGGGTCAAAATGACCTGCGATCGCCTTCTTACCCTGTCTGCTAGGTGGTAACTCCGGTTTTGCTGCTTCGACCTGCTGCAACTGTGCCTGGTTAGGCTCAGTTTTAGCTGGTTTTCCTGATGCCGAATGCAAAGCCGCTGCTAGTTTCGTTCTTTTAGCCATAACAATACTTGTTGACGTGTATACAAGTTTATATGTTTACATTTTAAGCTGTTTACATATCCACTTGTAAAGTTGTCGGATTTCTTCGGCAGCTTTACCGTCTGGCTCATATTCGTTTGCTGTCAGTCCTGCGGTCAGAGAGTGAATAAAAGCAGCACGCTGTCCTATTTTGATAGGAGCAACAGTCACGCCATAAGCGGCGATCGCTTCAGTAGCCTCCAATGCTAGAGAACCGCGTGGGGGAACAGCATTGAGAACTACCGTTGCTGTTTTCTTTGCTAAGTTAACCAAATCAATCGTGTCACCAATAGCACGTAAGTCTAGAATCGCTGGACGACAGGGAATCAAAATCAAAGCTATCATTCAAATAAGAAATTTCTGCCACAACCTGTGGCAGATTTATCATAAATAATTTGTGCAGCAGACTGCTGCACAAATCAAAACTAGGCTGCATATCTAATAATCTCAACCTCTGCCCCATTATTAACAGCAACTTCTGCCCTTTCTAGCACTTGTTCAGTAATTGCATCGCTTAAATAATATTCCCCGCAATTATCACAAACTTCTGCTGGAACTTTTTTAATGACAACAATACATTCATCTCTTTCTAAAGTCACAGTTACTAAACCGGGTTTAGTTTCTCCATGCTTGCAAATTACACATCTCATAATCTTGGCTTCCTAGTTCTAAAATCATTTGACCAAATATTTTTGTCAGGAATATAAGCCGTTACCACATATCCCGTATCTGTAGATTCATCGTAAGAACATACAACATGAATTGGTTTACCTTCTACAAAATCAAATATTAGATAACTGGGAAAGGGTGTATCATCAGGATTTTCTTCTATCACTTCTCCATAAACGATTACAGCTTCTACTTCCTTCTTACTTATTCGACGATAAAACATCTGTTGGATAGCGTGACGGGAAAAAACTAGATTTTGACAATACATGAATATTTCTTAAAAAAACTAATATTTAATCAGGAAATTTTTCCAACAACTTGTTGGACAATTTGTGCATTAGGGTAAGGGGTGTTATTCCCCATACCCCAACCCGCGTACGCACTCCCTACCCCCAAACCATATTGACAGAAAAATAGGTGTCAATTTACACCCATAATTTCTGGCGTTCGCACCCCTACTCCTCATCATCCAGCAAGTACAAGCCACTACTATCTGTCGGCTTTGCGTGTAAATACATCTCAGTAATCGCCACCGAACTATGCCAAGCGTGTTTTTTGCAGCAAGTGAATCGGCGCACCCCTATCTAAACTGTGGCTGGCGTGAGAGTGTCTCAGCCAGTGAGGACTTACATTAGCGTCCAGCCCAGCTTTTAATGCCGCATTCTTCACAATATGAAACACCATCGACCGGCACAGATGACCCCCTTTACCGGAAACAAATACTGGGTCATCCTTACAGGCATAGCCAAATAGCTCTTGTATTTCGCGCCAAATACCAGCACCCACTAGCACCACCCTGGTTTTATCACCTTTACCAAACACCGTTATCTGCCCACCCTCGCCACGCGCTTTCAGCGAACGCCACTTTAAAGCACAAAGTTCCGACACGCGCAAACCTGCAAAGTAAAGCAAGCGGATGATGGCGCGATCGCGTGGTGTAGTTGTGTTATTGATTACAGCCGTTACTTCCGATTCGGTTAAAATTCGCTCTGCCAATCGATTTTTTGCCGTCGGGGACTTAACTAGTATTCCCAAGTTGGACGATATTACCCCTAACTCTTTAGCAAAGGAAAATAGGCTTTTGATGGCTCCCACTGCTACACGCTTGGAATTATTACTCCCCCCAAGAGTGATTGACCACATCTGGATATCCATGAGCGTACATTCACTTAGAGGTTTGTTGCCAATCTGGCGAAAAAAACGCTCAGCATAGCGACGATACCCGTCAACTGTGTTGGCACTTTTGCCGTGCAGCCACAGGTCAACGAGTTCGGTGTTGGTGAGGGTGGTGGGAGCATTCAACATTGGGCATTCTTATGTTGAATTATTACCCCATTAAACCACTCAGGGGGGACTTTTATTTAATCGGATGGTACAGCCGGTCTTTCTCACTAAAACGCCATGCATATTTACTGTGGTCACGCTCACGAGTCCAAAGTTCAAAATCCTTGGCGCTAAGAGTTGCGCGTTTTTCTTGGAGCGTTGAAACACTGGTATTAAGCCGCATTGCCAGGTCTTTTTCCTCAAAGGGTTGCAACTGTGGTGGTTGCGAATTGTACTGATAGGGGTAGCCGCTTGATTTATAGCGCGATTTTGAAGCGTTGAGGCTGTGTTGCATCTGCATTAATGCTCCTTCAAATTGCGCCAGTCGATTGCTCAAAGCTTCAAATTTCCCCTCCAAATTGGTTAGTCTTTGTTCGGTCAGGGTGTTTGTGCTACCCTCACCGAGACTTGAAGCTAGGCGAAAAAACTCTTCTTCGAGTTGGTACAAGCGTATTTCTACACTCGCTTCTGTACCTGGTACATCGCCCAAAATGTGATGCAGCCCTTGAATAACTAAATCTGTGGCTGTAGTTTTGCGTTCTCTTGCAGCAAAGCGTAGCGCTGCGGTTAAGGGTTTGGGGAGTTTGAAGTTAATTGATTCCCGCTCAGTGCGTGTCATGTCTACAAAGCGTGTATGTACCAAGTGTAGAAATTTTACAGCTAGAGGGGTACTCAATGTTTCTGATGTGCCTTTCTTGTCAAAAACCTTAATATGGCAGGCTTGAGTCGTGCGTTTTTCTTACCAACTAATTACCTCTACAATGTTGCCGCGTCCGCGTGTTGTGGTACTGGCCCAAGCCATATTTATTGTTATGGTCATCGATAGCCAGTTTGTGCCGTTCCATCCAATCCCTCACTAATATCCCATTACACCCCGACAATTGGCTTCTGGCTTGGTTGTTGATTACCCACATCTGGTCGGGGTCAGGTTGCCCGTTGTTATCACGGGCTTTATGGTCATTATGGTTGGCGATCGCTGCTGACGGTTTCTGCCTTTATTACCAGCTAATTACCTGTGTAATGTCACCGCGTCCTTTGTTGTGGTACTGCCCTAGTACATATTTGTTATTGTGATCATCGATCGCTAACTGGTGACGCTCCATCCAGTCTTTAACCAGCATCCCGTTGCACCCCGACAACTGACGCAATGCTTGGTTATTTATCACCCATCTGTCCGAGTTGCTAGGTTGAGCGTCATTGTAACTGGTTATAGCCAAGAAGGAACGCCGTATTTTTTCTTCTGCGGCTCCCCTAGACTTGGATGTTTTTAACTCTTCACTGGGTACTGATTCCCAGTCAATTTCTGGTGTCTGGGGCTTAGCCTTAGTCTGTCTTTGGGGCTGTGGTGTTTCTACTGCTTTAAGTTGCTGTCCTTGCTCTTGCTGGACTTGGGGCAATATCTTCTGTAATTCAGAAGCTATCAGTTGTCTCACGAGTGTTTGCAAATCTTTTTCGTGTGGTACTCCTTGTGGTGGTTGTTGTGGTACAGATCGCATTTGTTGTTTCTCCTGTTGTAGTTGGGTAATTTTGACTTGGGCTTCTAATAACTGCTGTTTCAAATTCTCAGTTTCTTCCAAAGATTTAAGTAGACGATGGACTACAGCCTGCTGATTAGCTAAATTCCATTTGGACTGAAGTTTTTTAAGGGACTCGAAATCACTAGCACTAACCCTGGCGGCTACTGATTTTTCTGGCTTTGGCTTTTGTGGGGCACTCATGAAGGGAACTTCCTCTTCAGCATAATAATCTGAGTATCCCAGCGTGGTTAGCAGATGCCGCAACTGGCTGTCATCCGGATTTTTCTCATCAACAAAATGACCAACCGCACGGCTAGCCCAAAGCATATCGGCAATATTTTTAGGGCAGTCGCGGTCAGTAATTAGCCGCACGTAAACCGCTCGGAGAGACTTGTTATTGACTTCTGTTTCACCAAATCGGGCAGGCAAGAAATTGGCGAATTCTCTTTTAACCACTCGCAACAGTGAAGTGATGCGACGGCTTTGGATCATGTCGTTAATGATTTCTGGATCAGTTCCTTTTTTGGTTTCTGTTTTCAGCAAATCCAGCAATTCCTTTGTAGAGGGCAAAAGCCGGAAACGTTTAAATGCAGCCAGGAAGAATTCAGCAGGCACTAACACGCCAATGCGGTACTCTAACCGTTCTTCAAGAGGAATATCATAATCACGCTTTTTCGCCTGACCTTTGAAAGTAAGGAAATAACCGGGTTTGAGATATTCTGGTAGGTCAGTTGCCAACTTGAAGCTACCCCGTGCTAAAATCTCTACCGGACGGCGACCAGAGGCAGCAATCAGCCCAACCGCCAACTCATGTGGATCGTTTGAGAGCAATAACTTACAAGTTGTCTCCAGATATTGTCCTACTTTCACTTCACGACGATTCTCAAGCCGGTCTAACACAACTGTTTTTGCGTTAATGCCATTTTCCCCATACCATTGGGTGTCCTGTAATCCGGTGTATTTGAAGTGTAAATGCCGCTTCCAGAGTGTTCCGTCCATCTTTGTTTGAATATAGGCATTTTCCCCTTCTACCAATTCGGAGTCAGGGATGGCACGAATAAGTTTGTTGTAGGGTGTAAGCTTGTTTATGCGGGTTTTGGGCTTGTCTGAAGGATTAAATAGCGCGTTCGTCAATTCTTCACATATTGCTTTTATTTCCTCTGGATTTCGCCGAGGATTGATTTTATTGAAGTATTCTTGAGGCGTCATTATTTGCATATCTGGTTACTCTATTTAGTTAACTGGTTATATAGTAAACAACCGGTTATCTTATTGTCAAGTAACCGGTTATAAATTCTTGAGAAAGTTTGTAACTGGTTGGTGGGGGACGCACGCTTTCTACACAAAACGCGCTCCCGACACTCCACCGCGTTGCGTTGTTTGCAAATATTCGAGCGTATTACTGCGTCATAAAAGGCTCGCGCGTGAGAACCCTTACCCAAAATCCAGTTTGGCGGCTTAAGCCCCTGCATGGTTGCGGAAAAGCGTGCAGGTTTTTTCCACGGCTTGGGTTTTTAGCTGGGTTAGATGTTGTGAGTATGGATCAGCGATCAACAATTGTTAACGACTTTTTCATAAGCTTCTGGGTGATTGACATCTATCAGAAGCAAAACCAAATAATATTGCTCATAAGTCACTGGTTTTGGTAAATCAGCCAGTGCCGCAATCTCTTGTACTATCTTCAAAGAAGATTCATAATCCAGGCATTGTGCCCAACGCTTTACTAATTCATTCATAATTACTCCTCTTCATCCCCATAATATTTTTCCAACGCTTCCTCATCGGCTACTTGTTGGTAGTAATCTTTCATCTTTAAATGATTATTTCCGAATTTTTAATGCATTTTTTGTTGGTACACCAAAGCCAATGAATCTCCGAGTCATGAACCATATCGCTTTTACATATCGGGCCGGCTTGGAATATCCATCAACATTTTGGACTTTGATTTTTGAATTAATACAACTGCCGTCAATTCTTATGCTGAATTTCTATCATTTCTGGTTGATTTTTAAAAATTGGACTGATTGCTGTCCCTACTAATATCCCAAAACCTGTTAAGGCTATTAGTGCGGCAACCACACCTCTAATAGCCGGTTGCCTTCTGTTAGTGTCTCCATACTCGCGAGAGTAATCATCGAATGCCCACCATACTAGCTGAAACTGCCACGGGTTAAGTGAGAACCATTCACGCGAACGCTCTAATTTAATTTGGCAGTGCTTGAATTTTTCATGTAGCATCCCCTCTACCAGCGCCATATCCTGTACATAAATGGTACGGAGAATGACGTACTCACAAGGCGGCTGGTTGGTGGTCAATGCTTCTAGACGTGCTTGTGGATTCCTGGATAAGCCGATTTTGCAGCGACGCATTAGGCGACCAGGTATGATGCCAGATACACCGACCGCTTCTATTAAATAGCAATACCCTGGCACATTATCATTGCGCTCTTGCCAGACTCGGTGTGACATAATGAATATTCCTTCAACTTGTTTGCTTTGGAGAATGGGAGTAGAACCACGCTTGAGCCGGTAAACAAACCAGTGGTTTTACTTTTACTCGAAATCACTCATATCGATATCTTCATTACTATCTAGATTTCGTACTTTCAGTTCACTAGTAGATTTATTTGGTGTAATTGGAAGATGTGAGATGTTTCCTTTGTGATACTGCCAGTAAAAATCAATGATGTGGTAAAGGGCATCTATAAAGTTTTCTGACCGAATAGCTGCAATCTTGCGAACAATTTCAGCATATTTGGTTTTGATTCTCACCCGTTCCCCGGTTGGATTTTGGTTAGCCATTATGCAGCCTCCACAATGCTTAAACCTTTTTTCTTGGCTTGAGATAAAGCTAATTTGTAGAGTCCTTTAGCGCTAGCTAATTCCGGCTTTTCTGTGACAACTTCAAAATTTTTACTGGTTAGTAGTTTACTCATTTCTGGTAATGCTACACCGCCGCCAATACAGAGAATTTTGAAACCGTCTTTTTTGAGTTTTTCAGCTTCTAATCTCACATCTTTTAAACGCTCATTCCACCAATCTTTAAGCTGTTCCCGATAAACTTTTTTGATGTTCACCCCATTGATATCAAAGATACCGAGTTCAAGACACCTTCTAATTTCTCTAATATCTCCTCTGTAACCATGATTAACACTTTTCATTGCTTCACTAATCATTAGGTACAGATTATTCACTCCTCCGTTTAAAGCTTGCACAGAATTCATAGGCTTTTTCTTGATGTATGGGGTAATTAGTGTTGTACCTGTTCCAAAATCCAGTGTCGCTACACGTTCATCGTCGCTATCCACAATCGCGCCAAAACCTTCGGGGACTACTAACAAACAGTCAGTTGTTATTTCAATCTCAGAACCGGCTAAGACAACGGTTTTTGTACCATTTAGTCTGTTTTTAATATCTTCTTTATGCGTTGCCCAAGCGTGGCTGGAAACTACTGGGAAACTCACAATTTTCTTAGGTAAATGTGGTACATATGACAACCCACCTAGATACAATCGCTCAATTCCTTCTACTTTAAGGCTTTTGTCCTCTACAGTAGGGATTGCATTTAGAGATTGCAATGCTCCATACCCGACTATGTAGGATTTGCCATCTATCGTTATATGTCCTAATGCCGAGGCTGGTGTAGCTTCAAGATGAATCGATGGAATCCTTTGTTCAAAAGCATCTCCAACGATTTTGAGATTGCCATTTCCGAGGTCTAAACCAAAAAAATAATTCATTCGAGGTCTACCCATGATTTTTACTCTTGGTTGCTGGTCAAAAGTTGTACATTGAGATTTGTGCAACATTTGTACGCTAAATGGGTACTGTATGTTGTACAATTTTGATTTCGTTTTTGTTGTACGTGTGGTGTACAGGTGTTTTGTTGACTATTAATTCTTTAACAACATTTGTCAGATTTTCTCCTAACAGGAAATAATCATTATTTCCTCACATTTTCAATTCTCCTTCATCGCTGTTGTTTTCTCACATTAACGCTCCTGGTCTGAGTTTTTAACATCAACGCTCATCACGAGATTAACTAATAGTAATTCCTCTAGTTGTAGCGACGCTCTTAAAGGCGATTCTGAATTCAAGTAATAATAATTGGCTACAGACAACTCAGACAACCCCACCCCCTAAAGGGTACAGCCAATTGGCTAGACAACAACGTGAAATCAATTGTTTCAGCCTGAGAGTTGTCTGGTATTTGGCTGGCAGACAACACCAGCCAAACAAAAATCAACTCTACAAATTCGCTATTACTATTAATTAAAACCTCTTAGCGACAAATGTTTTCTTACATTCAGGATTCTTACATAGATAACGATATTGGCTAGAATCCTTAACCTCAGAGTGCCGCTTGAAGTCGTCAGAACCACAGTGAGGACATTGAATCTTTAAATCTACAACAGGCTCAGACACCTCTTGAAATGGACTATCTAAATTGTTAGAAATAGCTGCTTTTTGAGTGTTTATACTTAGCGACTCACGGATTAACGCTTGTCCACTGCGGATAATTCCTTTGTGAGCGCTAGGAATCTCTAAAAACTCATATCGACCACTAACAACTAACAGTCCAATACGATATTGATTCTCGCCTGGGATATCTGGATTTGAGTCGTTATTCTTTCTTGCCCAATCCGAAAACTTCTCATACTCTTTCTTGACCGTGTTAGCCCTATTGGTACTCCAGCCCATATCCTTAGCCAAGTGCTTGCACAAAGTTCCGATTGAATTACCCAGAACTAGCATTGCGCAGTTGTTCATATCATCCCAAGTCCATTTGTTCTTGCCCACTTCGGCACACTGTCCTATGAGTATCTGGCGCTGTTTGGTATGGCGAATAGCAGTCATAATGGCTAGTGCCGATTCCTTATCGTCGTCGTCGTGCTGCTTGTCGAATTCGTCAAACACAGCCAAAACAAACTTATCCGTAAAGGCTGGTGACTGATTTATCCTTGCGCGATGCAATTCGACAAACGAATTGTAAGCAATGCCTGCTTGAATAGGGTCGGCTGCAATCTTTGGAGTATCCCAGTAGTCTTCATCACTTCCGTCTACGGGGTCGCTAAGCCAAATTTCCCAGCCAGGCTGGTTAACCCAATAAGCTAACAGGTTTTTAAGCGCTATCCCCTTACCTTCACCAGTTGCAGCCATAACCCGTAGTGTAGGCTTACCTTGTTGTTTGGTGTCTAAGGCTTTGTAAATGCGATCGCAAAATTGATCGGCGGGGATTAACCCTTGCTTGTACATTGCATCGTTGGTAGTCGGTACTTCAATAGCTCTCCTGGTTTTGACGGTAATAGTTAAAAGACAGTGTTGGTAATTAAAGTCCAGCTTGGGCATTGTCTTGTACAAAGCATTGGTGAACGATGCCAGTTTTTCTAATCCGTTATCCTCTGCTAATTCCTTCTCGGTTAAACCGGGATTGTTGCGGATTGAGAAGACTAGAGAGTAACCAGTGTCATTCTCTTCCCAATCCACAGCATCTAACTTATATCCATTTTTTTCGTAGTAGAAAGTGTTGATGGCATTGCCTACCTTGGCTATAGTTCCACCGCCATAGAATGGTTTTGGTGCTTGTAGTTTGCGAACTTCATCTTTGAGCTTTTGAATTTGAAGATTTTTGTTATCTATCTCATCAAGTAAATCAGCTACTTGTTCTCGCAAATCCTCAAAGTCTGATTTGTTCAACCGAAACATATCTTCTAACCGCTTGATACTCTCAGCGTTGCCGTGCTTGTAAAAGTCCAACCCTGTTTTCACTTTCTCAGTCGAAACAAACTTTGTAGGGTCGCGCCTAATCTCAAGCTCCTCAAGTGCCCCATCCAAAGCCAACCTTTCATCTAAATTCAATAAGTTTCTAAGCCTGACTTTTAGCGCTGCTGTTTGGTCAGAAACATCAAAAAAGATATTGGTTGCATCTCGCGCAACTTGTAGAGGGTCTCCGTCTAACTCAGATATCTCGGACAACTTCTCACAGTGATAACGATGTTGTTGATAGAGAGTGTTTTGAAATTTCGTCAGAGCGTCATGGATATTTTCATATTCTGGCGCGTTCAATTTTTTCTCTATAGTTTCTCCCATTCGTTCATAGTCGATATCAATTCTGTCTCTTGTCAATTTCCAGAATTCTTGCTTGATAGCGTCTTTAAATTCTTGATATCTCCCATCCTCTAGTCCAAGCTTTTCTGACAGTTCCTTGAGTTTACTTTCAGTCTGTGCCTTGAGTGCATTGGTAAAATTTTGTAAGTTAAAGATTATCGCTTGTTTATTCTCTAGTTCAGACCGTAATTGTCTAATACTTTCACGTTGTTTGATGTTTTCAGCCGAAAGTTTACCAATAGTTTTCTTTTGTCCTTCTATTAGGTTTTCGTGTTCTTTGGCTATATCTCTAATTTGATAATTGATGGAATCGCGAGATAATTTATCTATTCCTTTTGCAGCAATAGCGACACCGCCTGTTAACATTCCCGCATTCAAAGCGAAGTTTTTAACCATTGGGTTAGGGTTAGTTGCGAAACTGTAAACGCTCACAGCACAAATGATTCCCGATAAGCCAGCAATAACGTTACCGGTGTTAGAATATTCAATTTTTTTCATGAGTTTTCCTTTATTTGCAATACTTTCAAGTGTTTATATGTCCTAATTAGCCCCCAAGAATCACCCACTAAGCAATCAAATTCGAGTAGGCTTAATGGTGAATAAAAAGGGTATTAAAAGGTGTCATGTGACCCCTATTAACGAAAAACGGTTATAGGGGTCAAGTAGGGGTTATGAAAAAATAATTGCTTCCGCCTCTTCTCTGCGTTGCTCATTCTCGTTCTTGGCTTTTTCTACTTCTATTTCTAAGCGCTCGTTCGACCGTTCTTGTTTCTGTAGTCTCAGATCCCATTCAGTGCGAATACCTTCAGTAAGATTGATAACGCCTTGGGTGCGGATAATTTGCTGAGTTAGCAGTTCTTCATGTTCCTCAAGCTTACTTTGCTCGGTCATCAAATCAGTACGAGCAATTTCAGACTTAACGTATTTTTGAGCAACGTTAAATCCAATAGTGCGAATATCTGCTAAATCGCCTATCAAGTTAAGTTCTTCTTTCTGAACTGCTGCCACCTTACGCTGTTGCTTGCGTCGCTCTAATCGCACATCAAGAGCGTTATTTTGACGTTGAATTTTGAGTTTTCGCTGATTGGCTTCTTTGGCGTCTAATTCTGGAAGACTATCACTAGTCTCGTAAGGGTCGCCAGACAATTCCCCTTTGAGGTCTATTAATTCAAGGTTGTAGTCGCTAGCAAGCTTTTTAGCCGCTTCTAGTACACTATCACTTTCATCGGTAACTAGTGAACTTCCCCCACTTACAGCACGACGAACAGCTTTGACCCCGTTACCCACTTGCCTTGCAGCGTTCGCCACACCTCCGATGGCGTTAGTAGCAACGCCTAGCTTTTCTTGCAATCGCTCCTTTAAACCGTTGTCTGATTGATGCGGAGAACTTTGTGAAGGCGTTTCTGTGGGAGTCTCAAAATGTTTTGACTCTTTAGAGCTACGTTTACCGCGCTTGGCACGGTCAGAAGGTGACAAATCCGCGCCTGTGACTGTCCCTTGTTTTCTTCTACCCATTATGTGATAATTCCTTTTGTTAGCTGAATAAGATTGAGGCACTGGGAAATTCAATACCATCCCAGTGCTTTGATGTTTATTTCGATAGTTGTTCAGGTAAAATTTCGAGTGATTCTTTATCCGAAAGTGGCTTTGGCGGTTCCTCAAAATAATCCTGTACCACATTGGGAAAATAATTTACTTGCTGGCAAAATCGCGATTTTGAATCGTTGCAGATAGGAAGTGCTAATAGATTTGCAATTATCAAAACCGAGATTACATTCACTCCAAAATTAATCGCACCCGACGCGAGATTTATTGCCCACTGCCTACGTTCGCACTTCATTGAATGAGTTATGGCGTCAATAGCATCAATCAATTCTTGAGGCGCTTTTCCAACTTGAGCTTTGCGAAAGAGTTCTCCTTTGAGCCATTCCAATTTCTTCCTATCATCAATCCAGCCAATTTGATAAGATTCTCGCTTCCATTCAATTTCGCGAACGTGCCAGTCTTTCAAAAATTGTAAAAAACCCATAATGCACATCCTATTAATCAATTTGACTTCCAATTAACGACCGCCAACCAAACCAAACTTTGTCGAGATATTCTATTGCTTGTTGATAATCACTTTCCAATTCTGGCGTAGCTAATTCTTCCCATTGTTTTTGATTTTGAACTGATACCAAGCGGTCAAGTAGTTGAACCAATTCATATTTGATGGATTCTGGTGATAATTCGTGGTTAATCATTGTTTTCCCTACATAGCTGCTAGTAAGCAAGCCAAATTTTTCACGACGAATGAGCGGTTTCTTCATCCCAATTCATTCGCTCATCAATTCGACATTCACGCGCCCAATAGAAAATTTCGTCATCAAAAATGTCGTCAGTTTGAAAGTACCAACGAAAGTGAAAAGATGATTCCTTACAGTCTAAAATCTGGATTTGGATTTGCATATTCGGGGTTGGGGTAATTGGTTGGTTGTTGGTTTTTAAAAACCAGTGCAATAGAAAAGGAACTAGCCAGCGAAAAAAGGATAAAAAGTACCGTGCTGGCTACGACGAGATTTTGATTTAGGCGGTAGTTATGCCGCGCTGACTCAAAAAAGCTTTTGGGTCGCACTTGCTATCTAAATCTGTAAGCATCTGTTGATATTCGGCATCGAAATCGCTAATGTACTGATTGGCGTGATGTCGGAAAGTAGCACTGTGTATGGTTTTAAAGTCGCTAAAAGCCTTCATGGCACTGGCATAAGCCAAAGCTGAGACAATGTTGTTGATGTCGATTGCAAAATCGCTAAATGTACGCTGTACTGCGACTTTGAGGGCTTGGGCTTGTTGCGGTGCAAGTTCGCCCGGTTCTAAATCTTGGTTAGAGTTAAATTCACTAATGGGGTTAAGGTCAGAGTCTTTTCGTTCAGAGAGATTGCAGTAGAGATTGTCTCCCAAGGCATTTTCCATATCCCAATTTTTGAATCCTTCCCAAGTCCCCATCACTTGCTCCGAGGCACTTTTGTAGTGTTCTACGTCGTCTGAATAAGGCTGTTGATTATAATCAAATACTTCTTGCAGTTCGGGCGAATCATGCACTGGGTGTGGTTCGTCCGAATCCTGGTTATTTTCCGCCAAGTCCTTAAGTGCTTCTGCAATTGCCTCAAATTCATTTAGCTTAATGGATTTGATAGTTTGCCAGTTGTCAGGGTAAAAAGGCTTGAGAACTTCTCTAAGTTTCTTTTCGGGTACATCAAGTTTTTTAGCCGCAGCGGTAATTGTGATTGTATTTTTAGCCATGAGATAATCTCCTTGTCAACGAGATACATCTTTTTGTGGGAGCAAGGGCTAGTAGACCGAGGTTTTTATTTGCCTTGTCCTTGGGTCATTGTTGTTCTTCCAAAAGCGCGATCGCCGTTTCAATCCCAGCCAAGCTATCGTTTAACGAAAAGTCCCCAGAAGCGACGGCTTCGGTTGAAATCTCACCCCAAAAAGGCGAAGTGGACGCAACATTTAAAGCCATCTGCACAGCCTTAAGCAAGTGAAGAAGCGTTTCTTTATCCATTGATTTATTGATGTGGTTGACCGATACATCAAGAGTTGCGGGAACCGAGGCAACGTAGACCGAGGTTTTTCATTTAGGTGTTAAATCTTCTAATTAAGAACGTGGCAAATGAGCTTTAATGCACCATTCTTGTGCATCTTTGTAAGTTATTCCCAATTTTTCACAATGAAACATCGCTATATCTTTATAGGTGAAAATATTTTCACCAAAAAGATATAAAACAGGTTGTTTATTCGGATAGTAAAAGCTGTAAACAATCACTTGTCCGATACCATGTTTCCAATCAGAAGCCTCTTTGACTTCAATCACGTATTTATTAGTAAGAACATCAATTCTGCCAGCGTCGGTAACTACTTCTCTCACACCATCTAATAAAACAGATAAGTAATCAGAAACAACTAACTCTGCTTGAGTTTTTGTAGATGTTGCTTTTACTTTTGAAGTCAATTCAATCGCTGACTCAGTTTCTTTAATTGGGATAGGACTTAGAATTCCTTCTTCAAGCAAAGAAACATCAACCTTGTAAGAAATACAGGGCATCACATCAGGCTTATCAAATTTCCATCGAGCCTTAGACGCCCCTTTAATTTTGACAACACTACTAGAAGTAGTTCTTTTTTGACGTGACTGAGAAGTATTTTTACTTTGTGGTTGTGGTAGTCTAACCATTCGTAAAAGATCCTTCCCAGGCATTAATCCTTTTCTTTTTGGACGTTTTGCCATTTTACTCCTTATGACAAAGGTCTTTTGACCACATTCTCTTGACAGCAAAGCTTGACTATCCCTTTGACTGTCTACCCTTTAGGTCTAACAACCTCTGTGTTTTTCATGGTTCAGTTAGTTGACATGGGCGGTTGTTTTGCGCTCACAGTTATGGTTATAAATGAAAACCGGGAGATAGTGCAAGTATTATAAAAGCACTATTTCTTATCAATATGCGTTTTTAGATAAGGAATAATAATTTTATTATGCTTGCACTATAATAAATGGTTGCGTTAGGCTACATGGGGATGCACAATCATTAAGTAGTCATTATGCAAGCTTTATTAATTGTGACCGAACCCCGCCCACGCAAAAGAAGACCAAAAAGCAATAAACCGTCAAGTACAGTGACTTATCGTTTAACTCCTAAAGTAAAAAATGCTACAGCCGAAATAGCAGAATTATTTGGAAGGTCTGAAAACTTACAAGTAGAACACGGACTTAAAATCGCCTATCTTCACAGTAGAGGCATCAACATTTATGGGATGTCCGATTTACAAATAATTGAAAAATTCGATGAAATGACAAGGCATTTAGAGGTAGATTCTGAACATGACCAACAATGAACCAAACAGGCTAGACCGCAAACAAAGCAACTCAAGCAGTCCATAACCAAATTCTCCAAGAGTTAGCATTTGCACACCGGCAACTTGCTGATTTTGCTACACGACAAGCCGAACGCCAGCAAGAAACGTTAGACCTCCATGACGCGGCACTAACCAGGATTGAGGGAGCAATTGACCGATTAACTAGCCGTGTTGATGCTTTGACCACAACTACAGCCGAAACCATTCAACTTGTAGCACAAAATAGCATTGCAATTCGGGATATTTTAGAACGATTAGATAGGCGTTTTAATAATGGTAATGGTAGAAGTAAATCTAACGATTAAAGAAGCCCAAAAACTTAGGCTTAAGCTTAAAAGTTTACGCAAAAATTTAGAAAAGCATTCGCCGCGAACGCTCACAGTAGAAGATATCGCCATTCGTCAAAAATTGGAGTGTTGCAGACACCGCAATTTTGATTGAGCGATCGCACTGGCAGCAGACATTATCACAGAAAAAGTATAAATGAAATTGGTGAAGATGAACCAGTATACACAATATAGGTAAAAACCAATGACTAATCAGAAACAAAACCAACTAAACCATACTGAACTTAAACAAATCAAACGGCAAGAGAATTTAAGAACTATTGCCTATAGCATGGATTTGTTAATACCAGGATTTTATTTTTGGTGTCCGTATTTCACTATAAGAATTGGCGGTGCAATACCCGATGATAACCCTTATAAATACCCTGGTAAAATTCATGATTCTATAGGTATTGCGCTAGTACTACCAGGATACAAAATATTTACGACGTACCAAGGTAGTTATGACGCTTGATAAGCACACAATACAAGGATTATCAGCGTTTACTACCAAAACATTACCATCTGGCGAATTTGAAAAAAGAATGATTAACGCTGGATATTATGAAGTGGGAAGCGCACCCGCCCAAGGTGGCAGAGTAAAATTGTGGTGGTCACACGACACCTATCCAAGAGTTGAATCTATCTATAGCTCAGATAAAAGCACTGTAATTACTGCTTATCATGTTTAAGAATCCAAGATACACAATCAACTTACGCCGTGCGAAGAGCGCGAGGCGATTACGCATAAAGGCGTATCGCCAGCCAAAACCAGCAAAACGCACCCTAGTAAAAAATACATTTAGGATTTTGAGTCGCCTGGAGTGCGATCGCTTTGGCAGTAGCTTTTAGCTAAATACCTGTTTCTTACTCTTCCGAATGCTGGAGCGCGTTACACAGCCAAAAACAGCATTTGTAAAACCATTTGAAACTGACAATGGAAACAGATAATCAGCAATATTTAATCTTTCTAAGTGCTATTCAACTATCAAAGGTTGTAGTAGCTAATGCCGTCTATCGTGAGTTGGGCTGTCGATATCGTGAATTAAATTATCAAGATACCTTACTCGGTGGAGATCAGCTAGTTATAGACGACAAATTATCTCAAAAACTTGCTTGCCACTTAGAAAATCTTCTTGGACAAGATTTTTTAAATGATATGCTTTTTGGCATCTGTGACCGCATAGAAAAACGTCAAACTTCTGAGGTTAAGTTACAGGAAGGAATGCTTGCGGCTCGAATTCCAAGTTCTTCTGCCACTTTTGAGGATTTGGAATTAGCTACTACCTACGGATACGAAATAGCTGGGAAAATACTTCAAAGATTAAACGCTTTAGAAGCTTACAGAAATGGGTTTCAGCTTTTAGAAGCTTTGCTCGGAATACAAACCACATCAACAAAACTTCTGACAACAGAACCGCCGTTATTTAAACATAAAACTACTGCGACTATACCTTCTTCATTCCCCATAGTATCTGCTCTAGAAGCCCAAACCCGAAAAGACTTGTGGAAAGATTCTGACCAAGGTGCAATTTATAGTAAAGGAGCAAAAAACAATTCTGGTAACTTAATTGAACACTATGTATCCAGCCCTGGTGATATTACCATTTTGCCTTGGAACGAAGCCCAACAAATTATCGATAAATTTGGTCTTGACACTGCTAAGTTACATCTTATTTTTGCTGCACACTGCATGAATTCAGATGAACCTTGGAACAGCAGATTTTACCTGAAAGCAAGCGACATTATCAAATATTTAGGGTGGGACAAGCGTACAAATTTACCATTAGGCAAGCGTTTAAATGAAGTAGCAAAACTAGCATTCATCCTTGGCTGTTTACTGGTGAAAGTGACTTGGATTGAAGGGAGAAATAAAAGAGGTGGAATAGAGGCAAGCTGTCCTGTAGGAAGGATGTGGGATGTAGTAGTTGAACCACAGGGTCAGCTAAATATTATTAATGGGACAATTGACAATCTGAATGAAGTGATTATTGGCATCAGACCAGGTGGCTGGACAGAACATTTTTTAAATAAAGCCGGGAAAAAAGCCAGAGAAGCTCTATATCAATTTAGCTGGTTGTCAGGAGAAGTTCTAAAAATCGACCCATACCATCATGAACTAGCCCTACGGTTAGCACTGACTCTCACCTTGAAAAACCGCTCCCATAAAAATGGACGTTACCAGGTGGAAACTTTATTGAATGACATCTTGCCAAGAGCAGAGATTAATACCGCAAAGGAGGACAGGCGACGTGGGTCTGATTTAAAAAAACGTTGGGACAAAGCACTTTTGCTTCTAACCAGTCTAGGCTGGAGCATTTCCTACGATCCAGAAACCTACCCAAGCTGGCTCCAACCAGGCAGCCAAGAACGCAATCTTAAGGGTTACTTGGATTTGTTCTTCTGTGCCATCATTACAATTCATCAACCAGAACCTATCCCAGCACTAATCAATAGCAGAGCCAGTCCCATAGCTCCAAAACCAACTTTGTCTATTGAGTCAGAAGTATTCACAGCATCCAAGTTACTCAAATTGCGAAAGGCTAAAGGCTGGAGCCAAAGGGAGCTAGCTAAATATTTGGATGTATCTCAAACACTAATCCAGATGATTGAGCGGGGTACAAGGCACATAACGCCAAATATTGCCAAAAAACTCAATCATCTGATGAAAACAGACTTGTAATCACGAATAACCTTTTTGTAATCATGCAAATTTTTTAAAAAATAACCCTCTAGCCCATGCAGCGCAAGAGTTTTACCTTGATTACAAAAATTCTAGTATCCCAGGACAAAATCTCTAGTATCCCAGGACAATTTGGGCTTGAAACAACCAGCCAGCAAGGGTTTTACAAAACAGAGTAATTTAGATCCGCCGAAAAAAAAGAATTTAACAATTCTGATAATGTGATCAGACAGCAATAAAAAAAAGTGGGCAGTCCCCTTTAGCCTTTGGGCAAGCCTGCTAACTTAATAGCTCAATAGCTCTACCAAGAATGATTACCAGTCATTCACCCAGCTGCGGAAACCACCCGCAAAAAACAAAAAAACTATCTATTAAGCTAGCAATCTATCGCCATTAAGACCATAGGGGCTGCTCGGTATCCACTAAACCGAGGTAATAAAAATGAAAAAAGCCCCTCGACTTCCACATCCCAGGGCTTTGCTCCCGAAAATTGTACTGCAAAGCCCTCTCACTAATCAAGAAACAGCATTTCCAAAATTATCGAAATACATCACTAATCGCCAGTTAACTAACGCGCTAATCGATGATGGCAGATGGTCGCAGCAACACCTCACCGATTGCCTGGAAGTATTAGAAATCCTTGATTACAGCGGCGATAGCTCGATAACTCTACTGGCTTACTCACAAAAAAAGGGGTGAGCCATGACACTCAGTAGTCGCCCCATCCCTAGCAGCCGCCACAACCCTTGTCCAGTATGCGAAAATATCACCGGGGCTTGCCGAATCCTTGCCGATGATACTGTTTTCTGTCACGGCTTTGAGTCAGCACGAAAAAGGGAAAAAGTCAACGGCTACATCTGTGTCAAAGAGCCAAATGGACATACTGCTACCTTTAAGCCAGACAACACCACAGAATGGAGTGAAGAACGCAAGCGCGAATGGGAAGCACAAAGAGCCGCACGACACCACAGAGCCAACCTTGAGGAGCAACGGCGACGCTCGTGGGCGCTATCAGCCTCCGAGCGTCACCAACTTTACTCGCAAATCTTGGATCAGCTGTCGCTTGATGCTGCCACTCTTGCCGATCTACAACAGCGCGGATTTAGCCAAGCTCTTATCGACGCTTGCGGATTTAAGTCAGCCCAAGCGTGGCAGTCCCTAAAAGCACCCATCGATAAGCGGCTACCGGGAATTGGCAGGAACGGACAGCAGCTAATAACCAGTGGGGACGGCACTCTCATCCCCCTCTACGACTTTGAGGGGCGAATTGTGGCGCTACAGTTGCGGTTACATAACCCCCCAGACGGCAACCGTTACCGCTGGGTTAGCAGCAGCGGTCAAACCCTGGCACTGTACCCAGAGGGCGAAAATCCCCTAACGGTACTGCGACCCACGGGCAAGCCAGAAGGAATTGCCTTAGCAGAGGGGACAGGCGCTAAACCTTTCTTGGTAGCCCAACGGTTAAACCAGCTGGTTATTGGCGCGGCTGGCGGTCAATGGGCGTATTCACCACAGCTATTTAAGTCCTGGCTTGAACTTGCACACCAGGAAGTCGGCTCAAAAAAGGTTATCACCCTTTACCCTGACGCCGGGGACGTTGCCAATAAAGATGTTGTCCTTAGATGGCGCAAAGCAACAAACCTGTTAGTTGATTGGGGTTGGCAGGTCAGATTTGCTTGGTGGGGACAAGTTGATAAAACTTTCCCCGATATTGATGAATTAGCACCAGAAAAATACAACACAATTCGCTATTTGTCAATTGCAGAATTCAAAGCACTTTGCATTAAATGGGGCGGCAAGCAAGCAAATCGCCAGAGCGATGTACTACCTATTGATTATGCTGAGCGTGTAGCACAAGCACAAAAGAAATTAACTACCCTAACTTATCCGGCGGATATTGTTTGTGACCCAACCAAGAAATATCTGCCTGATTTAGTTGGGCAAGTTCCCACAAAAGGATTTTTAGGAATTAAATCGCCCAAAGGGAGCGGTAAGAGTACGCAAATCAAGAAAATCAAAAAACATTGTTGTGGTTATTTTTCAGAGAGAATTATTTCGCCGGAAATATCCAGCAGTGAGCAACTGAATTTACTTGAAAATCGGATGCAGCAAAAGCCAGAAACTTTAACTGAGCGGATAAGGCACAAGGGCTTAGGAATGAATTTCTTAAGCATTAATGCCCGAATTGCGCTTGGGAGAGGACAGGCTGTTGAGTGGGAATTTACCTGGATTGAGGATGCTGACATTGACGGTGTTGCTGAGTTTGGATGCTCTAAATTAAGCACAATTTCCATTATTGAAAATATAGGTGAGATTGGCTTATGCTGGGATTCTCTTGGCAAAATATTTGGTCGTGATTGGTCGAATACATTAGTAGTAATCGATGAGATAGAGCTAGGACTAAATCACGTTGTTACTAGCTCAACTTGCCGCGATAGACGCTCGTGGATTTTGCATACTTTAGAACATAAATTAAGAGAATGTTTGGATAATAATGGCTTAGTTATAGTAGCAGATGCCGATTTAACGGATACTTCTCTTGATTATTTAACTAAAATTGCACCGGGGCATATTCCATTTCTTGTCCGGCACGACTTCAAGGGCGACCCTTGGGAAATTGATTTTTATACTGGCAAGCGCGATGTAGTTTTAAGTCAGATAGAAGACTGGTTAGATGATGAAAATTGCCAACCAATTGCAATAGCTTTAGATAATCAAACTGAGGCAGAAGCTTTCAATCAATATTTACTCAAAAAATTCCCATATTTAAATAAAGAAATAGGGGGGTTAATCAGGATTGATTCTAAGGTTACGCAGTCAGACTTTGGCAAAGATTTTGTCAAACGTCCGAATGAAAGTATTGAGAAATATCAACCAAAAGTCCTTATCTACACGCCATCATTAGGCGTGGGATGCTCTATTGATATTGAGTATTTCGCTCACGTTTTTGGGCTGTTTTTTGGCAATTTAGAGCCATCCCAGGCGCGGCAGATGCTAGCCAGGATAAGGCAATCAGTACCGCGCACTGTTTGGTGTAAAGCCAGAGCGAGTAATGCTGAAAATGAATCTACGTCTTATCTGCCATCTGAAATCAAAAATCAATTATTTGATTACCACGACACATCAGCACAGTTAATTCAATTAGCTGTAACTTTAGCCAAAGAGAAAGCAGAAAATGCATCTAATGACGCTGAATTATTGCCTCATTTGATTGAAGTTTTGCAGTCAATGATGGGGGACGATGGCACTTGGAATAATCCCCATATTGACCTTTACTGCAATCAAGTAGCTCGTCGTAATTATTCTCTCTCACAATTGGCAGTACAGCTGCGGCAAGAGTTGATTGATGAGGGTCACAGAGTCAACGATTTTGGCGCTCTTGAAAAAACATCTGTTGGGGATGCGGTAACAGCAGGCAAGGATGAAATTAAACGCCATGACGCTACTCGGACTGCCAATGCTGAAACAATATCCTTTGAAGAGGCTATTGAAATTAAGCGCAAGCCAGCACGTACCCAAGAGGAGGATTATAAGGCATCAAAGGCTTTTCTTGAGCGGGAACTACCAGGAGTGGAACTCACAGCCGATTTTCTCTACAAGGCAGTATATAAGGATAATCGCCGGTGGCTTAACCAAGCAAAACTTTATTGGTGGTGTTTAAACCAGGATGCTATTAAATATGAGGATGAGAAGGAGTGGCGGCACAAATTAAAACAATTTAGTAAGGGTGTACCATTCCTGCCGGATATCAAAACCTATGGCCCCAAAGTTGAAGCAATTATTAAAAGTGGCGTGTTGGAGTGGATTAACCCCACAGACCTAGAGGCAGAGTATTGCGGACAAGAGGATGGGGCGCAACAGTTCCTTTCACGAGCTTACTCCAACAGAAAATTAATCAAAACTGCTTTGAATATTACCGTTAAGCGTGATTCTCAACCAATTAGGTTAGCACAAAGAATACTTTCACGCTTGGGTTTAGGATTGACCTATGTTGGCAGAAAAGGCGGACGGGGCAATCAGGTCAAATACTACAATCTATCGCAGGAGTTGGCGACCGACCCCGACCGAGCTGCCGTTTTTGAGGCGCTAAAAATTCGCTGGTCAAATCAATTGGCAAAAACAGCCCAAAGCCAGCACCACAGCCAGAAAGAGCGTAGTCCGGACGAGAATAATTTCTTATATATAAATGATCATGCGGACTACCAAAATCAGCCAGAGTCATTACCCAAAACTGATGTAATCAACCATACTACAACAGAAGAGGAAAACAGAATTGCGCCGCAAATTACTGAGATGTTAGCCGGGTGCGATGATTGTGAAGTGCTAAGGGTTTTGTGGGATTCGCGGGAAATTAGTCCTGCTCTATTTAGAGCGGCGCTTGAGATGCTACCGGATTCTCCGCATAAGAATTGGATTCTTCAATGGATAAATTATTTGGAAATGCAAGCAAGCTAGCCATGAAAAAAGAATATGAAAAAGAATTCGCGATTTCGGCACGTTCGCAACTTGAGTCTGCCAATCCGGGTTGGGGAAAGTCGCAGACCTCGACGGGACTTGAGCGTGGCAGTGTCGCTGTTTCTGAGGCTAGACCGCAACATCTATGCAGTAAGCAACAGCTTGCAACAACTCTTCAAATAAGGGGTCGCCAAAGCTCATTAACCGCAGTGAAGGCATTTCATCAAATACTTCAGGATAAAAAGTAACTGTATAGTCCTGTCCTTTGTAAACGAGTTGCCAAATGCGATACGCCGAAGGCGTTAAGCTTCGCTTATCGCGTTCGCGTGGAGGTATCAGCCTGTGCGTTCGCGTAGTGGCTCCATAGGAGCTAGCACATTCGCTTTTCTTCTCAAACTTCGCATCGCAAGCTTTTAAAACTGCTGAGGTAGTGAATAACTGCTCAATATTTTCTGGGGTGAAGGGAGTCGGAGTCATTGGTTTTTGGATTTCTGCTAAGTCAGCGTCCAAATCCATTGCTACCATTTCTTCAATCGCCGGACGTAGTGGCGGTGTGTTTAGTACTGAGTCAAATTCAGACATTAAAACGTCCTCTTCTTCTGGATTGGCACTCATTGCCGCCTGTTCAATGAAGGTGGGGACTTGAGCTAAAATTGGTTGGAGATTACCAACAACTGTGGCAAATGCGTTGATGCGATCGCGCAATTTTCGATAAACCTTCGCCTCTACAGTGCCGTCATAATAAAAATTGTGGATTCGCACAGTAGAATACCTTTGGCCAATGCGGTCAATTCTCCCGATGCGTTGTTCAACGCGCATGGGATTCCAAGGCATATCGTAATTAATTAACACGCCGCAATTTTGTAAGTTCAAACCTTCAGAAGCGGATTCGGTACAGAGGAGAATTTTTATTTCATCTTGACGAAACCGCCGTTTAATTTCTTCTTTGGGAACTATACGCCACTCTCCATTTTGGTACAGTTCTCCACCACGACCGGAGTAACAAGCAACTTGAGAGCCGTACAATAGGTGCAAAGCGTCCCGCAGATAGTCCATTGTATCGGTGTACTGAGTGAAGACGATCGCACTTTCTCGTTCTATCAATTCTTGACGCAGAATCCTAATAAACTGGGAAAGCTTCGTATCTTCCCCAGTGTTTTCAAATTGGCGTAATAAATCTTCAAGATATTGAATTTCTTGGGGGTCTATGGGTTCAAAGTAGGACTCTAACCCGGTAATCACTGCGTCGTCTGCATCGTCTAAATCTGCTAAATCATCATTTGTAATGGTTGACTGTTGACTGATGACTGTTGACTGTTGGTTGAATTTTTCAGTCAACGGTGAACTGTCAACCGTCAACAAATAATCCAAACGGCGTTGTAGAGATGATTTAATAGCGTAAAATGAACTGGTCAAGCGTTTGCGGTACAGAGTCATCAAGAAACCCAAACAGGAACGCTTATCTTTTTGTGCTAGGCGGTAGAAATGACGCACGTAATCGCTGACTGCTTGGTAAAGCGGTACTTCCCGTTGTGGTTCGAGGGAAATAGCGTTATCCTGCACTACCCTAGTAGCAATATCCCGTTCTAGGAGTCCCCGCCGATAGTATTGTCGCAGAGTGTCGCGGGTGTGGCGAAACATCAAGTCTTTGAGGGGGGTGTTCACCGTCAGATATTGGCGTGAGGCGGTAATGAAAGTTTCATCTGTCAATAACTGTTTGTGATTGACGATTTTTTTACCCTTCTGCCAATAGTCTTGCAACTTGTAGGCGAGAATGCGGTCATTTTTTTGTAAAAACTGCTGTAACCTAGAGCATGGTTGTCCACCGCGTCGAAAATAATCGCAGCACATAATTTGCCAAAAGTCAAGCACTTCCCGCTTTGCACCACCTGCAACAGAGGCGAAATAATTGCAGAAATTGTCGCCGTAACTCCAATGTCCTTGTAGTCCCAACAGGTGCAACAAATCGAAAACTTCTATCGCATCGATTTGCATGGGAGTTGCTGAAAGGAGAATCAGGGATTTGGTTTTCTCCTTTAGCTGTTCCATTAACTCTAACAGGCGGTTGGGTGTTTCCTTGCGGTCTTGAGGACTTTTACGCCTGGCGTGGTGCGCTTCGTCTAACACAACTAAATCCCAAGGTTCTGCTTCCAGAAGTTGGTGCATTCTCTCTGTTCGCCGTACTAAATGCGAAGAAGCAAGGATTAAGTCTTGGGTATTCCAAGGATTAGTTGACTGATGACTGTTGACTGTTAACTGGTGACGGTATTTTTCAGTCAACAGCGAACAGTGAACAGTGAACGAATTTTGTGTGTAACTCCAAAAATGGAGATTAAATTTTTCTCGCAGTTCTTCTTGCCATTGGGGTTGAACGCTAGCTGGTGCGAGAATAAGTACACGCTTTACTTTTTTAGCTAACAATAAATAGCGCAGAATTAATCCTGTTTCAATAGTCTTTCCTAAACCAACTTCGTCAGCAATGAGAAAACTTTGAGGGAATTTTTCAGCAAGACGACGGAGTATTTTAATTTGATGTGGCCAAGGTTTAATAGGAATTGATTTTAGACAAAAGTCTAAGCAACCGGGATGTTCATGTATATTAGCAAGTTGATTAAAAGCAAGACGTTCTTGTTGACTGTTAACTGTTGACTGTTGGCTGTTTTTTCTGTCAACTGTCAACGGTGAACTGTCAACAGTATTATCAAATTCAGCTTTAATGTTCCAGGTAGGTTTGGAAGCGGGAGTGTAATGTAAAAGCTTTTTCTGTACTGCTTCTGGAACTTCAAAGACCCGGACATTGGGTGCTAAATCATACCATAATTGCTCAAACCTGGAAACTTCTTCTTGAACTCTCTCTAGTTCTCGTCCGCCATCCCAAGAACAATAAACGTGAAAGGATTCTACATTTCTTTCCCAACCAGCGATAGATTCATTATTGGAACCGTTAAAGGCTAATTTCTCGCCATCAACACCAGTAAAAATACCAACTTTCTCATGAAAAATATGTCGTGGGTCTAATTGTTGTTCGCTGACTTCTGGGATACCATTTTCTTTAAGCGGAATCGCAATTTTAATATCAAGATATTGATTTTGAATTAACCAGCTAAGAATTTCAAAGTGTTTAAGTTGGACAAGGTTTTCTGGTGGTTTTAAGTCCGCATCAAGGCGGGTTAACAATGCATCTCGCAGTGCATATCCCTGCTGAATTGCGTTTAAATCTTCTGGACTAAACTGACAACCCATAATTAACCGCATCTGCCCTTCATTTTGTAGCATGGCTCCTAAGCCACGGGCAACTTTGCTAAGAATAGCACTGTTAAAAAAGCCGGATTTACGGTCATATTGGACAGTGCATTCTAATGCGGGGATATAGAAATCTGTAATGGTATTATGAGTATTGCTGGAGTAGCTAATTTTCCAGGGATATTCACGTAGTTTTTTCAAGATTCTAACCAGTTATCTAATCGTAAATTGGTAATATTTTCAAAATCTTTGATATTATTAGTGACGAGGATATTATCACGGGAACGAGCAACCGCAGCAATTAGTGCATCAATTTCTCCAGTTGGTTTACCAATCTGTCTTAGTTCGCTTTGAATCTTGCCAAATTCAATAGCAGCATCTAAGTCAAATGGTTCAACTGGTAAAAGTTCGGTAAACTGTGCCAATGTTTCTAAATTTTTTTCAACCTGTTTAGAACAGTAAATTCCTTTATACAGTTCCGAAACTACAATTGTGGAGAGGTAGCATTGGCTAAAAAAGCGATTAAATTTAGCAACTGCTTTGGGATTTTCATTTAGCAGTGCAATACAAATATTAGTATCTAACAGGTACATTAGCTGTTATCTTGATTATCAATTGAGTCTATCACTCTACCTCGATAAGCGTGACGCTGTTCGTCAATTTCAGCAAAGACTTCCATCAAATCAGGTTGGTCTTTCCAAGCACCAAATAATTTATTAAGTCTTGCTAGTCTTTCTTCATCCGTTAGAGGCTGTTTTGTTTCACTAATTTGAGTTGGAGTAATTTCTAACTCAACTAGAATTTCTGTACCGTCAGGAATATTGTTGATTTGTTCTAATAATTCGATAGTTTGACCGCGTTTTATTCCTTTAATCTTCATCTGATGTTTCCTCATTTATTGACGGTTGAGTGATAACTCTTAACTGATAACTGTCAACTGTTTAAAGTATGTTGGGGTCAATTCCTTTTTGTTGTAATTTAGCTATAAGTTCCTGAAGCTGTTGTTGAGTTTGTTGTAGTTGTTGTTGTTGCTCAAGTGCTAATTCTTCAGGTGTAGAATATCTGTTACCATTTTCGTCATACCAATATAACCATTCCCGTGTGATTCCTTGATAGGTTCCCCGTTCGCGTCCGATACCTAAACCAATTTCCGGCATCCAAATTTTATCGCCTGGTTGTAAAATGTATTGACCGTCAACTAAGCGATAAACTTCTAATCTTTGTCGTTTGCGCCGCAGTCTTGTTGGGGCATAAATGACATAATATAAAATGCCTAATTGGGCATAATCTATTTTCTTTTGTTCGTATTCGTAATTGTAAGTTTGGGAAACAATTTCTAAGGCTAAAATTGGGGGAATGTTATCTTCTTCCCACAGTACGTAGCTAGAACGTCCATTTTCTCCTACAAAACGTTCTACACCCAAACTCAGAAAACCGTCGGGGACAATGGCTGGTTTACTGGTTGTATAATAAATTCCCATGTTGATGCCAAAAAACCAGTCCTCACGGATTTGCCAGATTGCAGCTAAGATGGCTAATAATAAGTTGGGAATTAATATTTGCAGTTCGTTATCCACGGGGGTATCATCTGAATCTGGTAATTCTGCCGATGAAGGTAGGCACTCTAAAGGATTGTAGTTGAACATAAGCCGTTCTCAACCCCCAAAATCTAAGTTTAAACTCATCTGTCCATAACTTAACGGTAACTCAGTCTGCTGGTAAGAAACCTTGGCTTTAATTTCATCCATTGCTAACCACAAATCTGACAACGCTTTTTCTTCGGGGATGCGTTTCTTTTCATCGCCAATTCTGGGAATAACTTTCAATGCGACTTCAAATGTCCGCATAAATAAATCGTTGCTGACTAAGCCAGTATTTTTCAGAAATCTGCGGACGGGTTCTGTATTGCCTTCTTCCTCATAAAGGGCAATAATTGCATGGAGTCCATCTACTAGATATCGTGCCGAAAATTCCGTGTCGATAACGGAGAAGGCGCGTTTTTTCAGGCGTTGTTGCGGGGTGAGTAATTTACAATAACCACTGCTGGAGTCGAGTAATTTGTGCTTTTTCACTAAGTCGGAAACATCAAAACCACCGACTGCTAAGGCGAGTTGTCTGGCTTCGTCGAAAGGAAATTCTCGCGCTTCAAAAGTATCCCACGCTAGGATGTACCATTGGGTTAAGGGGTCGATACCGTTGAAGTCTTTACCTTCTAATAAGCTTTGCAGTCGGTATTCGACTATGGCTTGGCGAACTTCTTCAAATGCAGCTTTCGGTTCGACTTGATTACCTGCACTGTCGAGAATGCAACTATATCTGGTAAACACACTTAAAGCACAACCGTAAGCGGTTAAGCACAAGTCAATACCAGGGGGTTTAATGCGGCGGCGTGGATCTGCTACTCTATCAGCTGCGGGACGAGTATCTTCGGTTAAAGATTTTTCGATTTCTGGCGCTTTTTCAAAGACGATATTTCGTACGTCAATGCGGACATCATCCCACCAAGCTTGTTCGGCTTGGGGGTCGCGTTTGCGGCATACTAAAAGTACGGTGCTGGAAACTGCGTTTTTTTGCGCTTGGTGCAAGTTTTGCGGGTTTTCGGTACTGACTGCCCAAGATGCGGTAATCTCGAAACCAGCATCAATGAGGGATTTGGCGAGAACATCCCACGCGCCGGAGTCTTTGTGGTTGAATTGTACTGTCATTACGCCGTCGTCGCGTAAGACGCGGTGGTATTCGGCGAACGCCATCGCCATTTTTGCTTCATAATCTTGGTTGGCGAGTTCTTCGGGGGATACTCCCATGTTGCGGAATCTTCCCGGATTTGCGATCGCTTCTCTGTCTTTGTTGGTAAGTTCGTTAAAGAATAATTCGGGAAAGATACTTAATAGATTTGCTCGAAGCCATACATAGAAAAAGTCTGAAATTTCACCATAACGAATAGAATCATAGTAAGGTGGGTCGGTGACTATAGCATCTACAGAGTTATCAGATATATGAGTTAAGCTATCGGCGGATGCTGCGTCTATTTGAATTGATTTTAAATCGTGTAGTTCAATTTCTGGGATAGAAAAAATCAATTTAGTGTTGATTAAATGGCATAATTCAGAATAATCTGAAATTGTTCTAGAAGATTCATAAAGCCATAGCAACCCCCACAAACTTATTTCTGGATAATTCCAGAATAAACTGAGAGAATGTTGTCCCATCGCTGGCTTAACCGAACCTGTTACAGCATCAAGGTGTGATAAACGAGAATTTTTATCTACGCATCTATTCAGTATTATTGATAAATACAGTGTAATAGCACTAGCTTTTTCTAAATCATAATCATTCTGTATTATTAACTTGGCTTCGCTGATAATTTCTACATAAGTTATAAGAGTTAAAAATTGACGCTGATTAAACATTTCATGCCATTTATAAATACCGTATAGGTACATATCTGGTCCCCTATGAGTATTTTCAGGAATTTCCTGAATTGGCATAAATCCAGCTAGTTCCCAATTATTCCTTTTATTAATTGAAAATTTTTCTGCTTTTTCAAACCCCTCATAATCTATCGTTGTAGGCGTTCTAAATTCTAATGAACCGCTTCCTTTACGATAAGCCACTGCATATAATAGATGTCCCAAACCAGATGATTGAGCATAAGCTTTTATAGTTTCTTCTTCAATTACACTGTTACAATTTGGACATCTACCAACGCCTCTACTAATTGTAGTTTTTGTATCTGGTTCGTATTCTCCTTCATTTGTTAATATTGTTGTCCCTTTTCCTTTACTACCCTTAACCAATTCAAAATCAACACGCTTATTTTCTGGATTAGGAATTGGCTTTACAGCACACCATCTATGCAAATTTTGTTTCTCAGTACGTCTGTATAACCACCAATTTGGACTTAGAGGTACAACAGACTCACAACTCGGACAAACGACCGTATGCGCCCAAAGATAATGCAGTGTTTTTTCCCCCGGTAAACATGGGAAAAACTCAGCTAACCTTTTCTCCGCTTCATCCCCAACCCACTTCACCCATTTATCAATATCCTGCTGTAAATCTGGGCCAAACTTCAGCGGATATTCCATCGCGGCTTTCATCGTCACCACCGCCACAGGATTTAAATCAGAAGCCAGCACATTTAACCCATATCTCGCGGCTTCAAAAGGTATACTTCCACCACCTGCAAACGCATCTAACACAGTTGGTGTGCGAGTTCCCCAAACCTTCTCACAATAATCCTGCACCTTCTTAATTCTTACCGAACTCGGCGGCGTTTTATAGAGTTTTACCTCCTTCCCCGGTTCTAACCCCAGCAAATATTCAAACTCTTTCATCGTCACATCTGCTGGTAACAACGAAGCCAATACACTGGCGCGACTAAATGATAACGGCTTACGCGAATACCAGCGATGTAATCCTTTAAATGGGTTTCCACCATGTTCATAATACACCTGCTCATTCAGTAATTGCACAGGCATCATTTTTTCGATGAAGAGGGCGGGGCGTTTGGGGGTGGGGTTGGGCATAGATTGTTCGTAATAGTACAGCTTCCTTTAAGTATTATGGATTGGGGAAACTGGAAATGCCATTTTGATATGGCAACTTCAGGCTATAACCTTCTTCAATCAACTGAGCGTGCATTTTATTAGCGACAGACGAGCAAATAACATTGCTTTTAACGGCTTTGGTTAAAATACCTAAAGTTCCAGTAACTCGAATACCTCGTTCTCTGGCAAACCGTTTAGCTGTACCATTATCCGAAGCAAAAACCCAGTTGCGGGTACGGGCAATCGCCATTGTTTCTGACTCTCCCGCACTAAAACGTTTCCTATATTCCATAGACAGGCGTAACTCTACAACCTCATCATCTGGGTTAACTTCATCATCCGGCGATCGCATCCAGCCTTCCTGCAAAGCCTGATTAATCGCCCGTTGTTTTGCATGGTTACGCAAGCTAGCAGAATTACAGGTGCTTGCGGTTCCAGCTTGAATCTCTCGTCGAACCGCCTTACTAACAAAGGCTCTACCCGCGTAGAGCCTTCTAAGAACGTGCAATATCTGTGTCAAAGTAAAATTACTCAGAACAGTGTGATCAAAAATTATTGGCGATGCCTCTGGTTCAGTATTTTCCTTTTTCACTTAATTGTTTCCGTTCAAACTCACACCAAATTTTTAAGCATTCTCAATGTCGCTTAACAATTCTGAATCCGAATCAACTCCCAAATCAATGGGAATATCTCTAGCCATTAATTGAGATTTTGCTTCCTCTAACGAACATTCTAACAATTCAGCTAACTTGCCTAAGCTGATCAGACCTTTACGGTATGCATCAAACACCATTTCCACATACTCATCAGGGAATTGCTTTAAGTTTTCAAAGCGAGGTGTTAAACGACCGATTTTAGCTAATAAATTAGCTACTATCTCTTGAGAAAAATCCTCGCGAGTGCTTTTATCAATTAATTCCACTCCTTTGCTAGCCATGCGGTTGAGCATAGCTTCATAACTCACACCAAAATCTAGCGCTAAATGCATAACAATTTCAGGAGTTATTACGCCATCAGACTTCTCCAAGTAAGTTATCAATCGTGGGACAAGGGCTTCTTCCGGCATCAAAAAATTAGCCGCAAACCATTGAGCAAAGTATTCTTCTGGTTGACGGTAATTGCCATTTGGGTCGCAGGTGATACCTTTATTTTGCCGATGAATCAAGTGATGGCAATACTCATGCGCCAATACAAAATTGAGCTTATTCGCTGAATTTTTCCCGATGTTACCTTTCACTAGAACGAAAGAACCAAGGGAGGGTGAAAACATAAAACATCCTCCTAATTTAGGAGTCTTAAGATGCCATGCCATCACCCTAACTCCCTGACTCTCCAAAATCTCCCACATATCTCTAATAGGACTTGAATCAGGAAGTCCCAGTCGGGTACGTTCTTTTGCCGCCATCCACCTAGCAGCAGCTGGGGTAGGCTTGAAAATGTTGTACTGTGGCTCGGTTGAGTAAGGATCAGGAATGCGGTTAAGCGAACGTGCTAACTCACCAAAATTGCGATAAAACTGACGGAAACGCTCAATTTGGTCGCGGTCTTTCGATATATCTACGGCTTGATTGGCGCTGAAAAGGATTTGGGTTGGGTCGTCCTCCTCAAAATTACTAGCTTCTACTGTTCCAGACCCTTCATCAAAGAAAAACAGAATACTCTTGCCCACCAAACGGGAGAACCGTTCGAGTTCCAGACTGTCTACCTTACGTTTGCCACTCTCAATTAAAGACACAGCAGAACGCGGCAGTTCAAGATGCTGTGCCACAGCATCTTGAGACAGTGCAGCCTCTTCCCTAGCAAGGCGAATTCGGCGACCTAGTTCTGCGTAATTCATTCTCCTTGTAACCTAAGCTTTGTTTGATAATCGAACATCCAACTCAATTTTAGAACGATTTGACAACAAAATCACTCATACTATTGTTAGATTTTAAAACAGTATGCTACTATGTGGTCAGTTAACGTTCGATATTCAAACAAGAAGGACTGCTTATGTCTGACGAACTGAAAAAACCAGGCGAAATCGCACAACGGTCTGGTCAATACGAAATTACTGGCCCGCGTGGTGGTCGAACTGGAGAGGAACGAACTGTTACCAAAGGTGAACCTCTACCTCCGACTCCACAAGCAGGTCAGCGTTACAAACTGGTTGATCCTACCAAGCACAAAGGATCTAAATAGTCTGTTTTCTGAACAATTTACTCATGGGGAGTGTAAAATCTGCTACTCCCCAAAGCTCTAATCCTAAAACCACAACATTAAATTCACAAGGAGTCTCATATGCAAATTGAATCTATGCAAGATGCAGAACTACAGGCAAAAAAGCCAAAAACCATTACCGTTACTGTCAACGAACGCCCTGTAAATTTCTCAGAGCATAAGGCTACAGGCTTAGAGATTAAACAGACTGCTATCAAGCAGGGCATAGCAATTCAGGAAGATTTCGTACTATTCGAGGTCAAAGGCAATTCTCCTCTCAAACAAATTGGAGACGGCGAAACCGTTATCCTGCATGAGAAGCAAAAGTTTCGCGCCACTGCACCAGATGACAACTCATAGGAGATACCGATGACACCTGAAGTTGAACAGGCGATCGCAGAAATTCAAAAAGCCTTTCCCGGACATCCCGTTGAAGTGGAAGCTGAGGGACAAGGTGGTGCATACGTCATCGTTCATGATTTGTTAATTGGTGAACGGTACGTACCTTACACATCTTGGGTTGGCTTCACGATTTCTTATCAATATCCTTATGCAGATGTCTACCCGCACTATCTTGATGGGGAGTTGCGCCGGGTTGATGGTCATCTAGTCCAAGGTGCCGGATTCTCCCCAGCTACTTGGCGAAATAGGCAGGTAATCCAAGTGTCGCGGCGCTCAAACCGATGGAATGCCGCCATCGACACGGCTGCAACTAAGTTAAGTAAGGTGTTGGAGTGGTTGAGGAGCCTATGAAAGAACCAATCGAGTTCCGAATCGATGCGCCGTTATTTAAAAAGCTTGACAATCACCTCTTTCCTGGTGATGGGGATGAGCATGGTGCGGTCATTGCAGCAGGTATTGTCGAAACCTCACGCGGCACCCGCTTGCTGGCACGGGAAGTTTTCTTGGCACGCGACAAGATTGACTACGTACCCGGCACGCGGGGCTACCGAGCTTTGACGGCAAAATTTGTAGCTGAAATATCAGGCTACTGTGCGGAACAAAATCTCTGTTACCTCGCTGTACATTGTCATGGCGGTCGAGACGAGGTTTGTTTTTCCGCCGATGACATGGCATCCCACGAGCGGGGGTATCCGGCACTGTTGGATATTACCCGTGGCGGCCCGGTGGGGGCGTTGGTGTTTGCCGAAAACGCGGTAGCTGGAGATATTTGGACTCCCTCTGGTCGGTATCAACTTGACCACATGACTATCATTGGCGCAAATATCCGCCGACTTTATCCTTCACCTCGAACGCGATCGCTCCCAGCGGGTCGAGGACCATCGCCTATCGCCAACCCAATGTATGACCGTCACTCACGTATGTTTGGTGATGTCGGACAAGAAATTTTCTCGAATTTAAAAGTGGGAATAATCGGTCTTGGTGGGGGAGGTTCGTTAATTAATGAATGGTTATCTCGTTTGGGAGTCGGACATATTGTCGCCATCGACTTTGACCGAGTTGAATTAACCAATCTCCCCCGTGTTGTTGGTGCAACCTACTGGGATGCAATGACTTGGTTAACCAAATCGGGTATTCCTTGGTTAGAAAAACTTGGCAAGCGGTTGTCTGCTTATAAAGTCCATATTGCCCGTCGGGTTGCAAAGCAAGCTAATCCTTCCATTCGCTACGACGCTATTGTAGGGAACATAATCGATGAGCCAACAGCAAAGTTGTTAGTGGACACCGATTTCATATTTTTAGCAGCAGACTCAATGCAAAGCCGTTTGGTTTTCAACGCGCTGGTATATCAATACCTGATTCCAGGGATGCAGATTGGTGCTAAGGTTCCCGTCGATAAGCAAACAAAGCAAGTTGGTGATATTTTTACTGCCACTCGCCCCGTACTTCCCTATGCTTACGGCGGTTGCTTGCACTGTCATCAATTGATTCCGCCAGGGCGTTTGCAACAAGAAACGTTAAGCGAAGAGGAACGCCGCAATCAGCAGTATGTAGAAGATGAAAATATTGCTCAACCTAGTGTAATTACACTTAATGTTAAGTCTGCCGAGCAAGCCGTGAACGATTTTATGATGATGTTCACAGGGCTGTATAAACCCGAAGTCCAGCTGTGTCATCAGTTTCGGTTTGCACGAGAACGCAGCATTATCAACGTAGAGCCACGTGCCAACGATGATTGCTTGGACTGTAGCAATAGCGATCGCAATCGTCGCGCCAGGGGCGATCGCCATCGTCTGCCTTGTCGAATTCCATTTTCCAGGAGTTAAACATGAAATTTCAAGGAGCAATCATCAAGGAACAGAAAGTGACTTTTGCAGTGGTTATCGTCAAGAAACATATTCTAGATAACAAAACTGAAGCCGACAAAACTATACGAATGTTTCAACCTATATTTCCAGTAATACCTATTGTGCTGATGGCTCAAGACTCCAGAGGAGTCCCTACTTATTACGGTCGCAGGGACATCTCCCAATTTATGGCAAATGTTCCAATCCAATGCGTCTCTTGGAAGGAGTACACACTAAATTAATGGCAGTAGAATTGATTTCTCTGAGTTAGCTATCCCCTAAAAGTATCCGCATCGCCTTCAATGCTACACTCCTTTTACCATTACTAATCTTGGCAAACCAATAGTGGGATTCTTCATTACTCATTGCTACTATTCCCTTAGCAATATTAGCAATGCGTTCTGGTTTAGAAAGTGGTTGCAAAGTCTGAAACAGTAACGCCAAATTTACTCCAGTTTCTTCATTCAAAATATAGGGAGTTTGTCGATTGCAACTGAGGGTTTTTGGGTCATAATTATTAGCTTTCAAGCAATCATAAATTGCCTGTTTCGCCTGCACTAAAGCATTACCCTTTAAGCGCCCAATCCGCTTGGCAGAAGGACGCTTTTTTTCACCAGCTTTTTTATAAGCACACTGATACAACTCCAGTGCAAAGTTATTGTTATCTGTGGGAACCACTCGCAATTGAAACTCTTGCATATTTGTTGACTGTTAACTGTTGACTGTTGACTGTTAACTGTTAACCGTCAACAGCCAACTAATATGTTACTTTCGCCATCAAAGACAGCCTCTCAACCGGGTTACGATTTAGGGCACCTTTGATATTACTGATTTCTGCGCCGTTTGGTTGCACTGGTGATGAAAATTCAAATAATAGCCGCAGCGACACATCGGCTGCTACATCGGGACTACCCAGCAAAGTGTTGACGGCACCTTGGAAACTCTGAAATCCTCTGACGGGACCTTGATATTCTAAGCGTATAAATTGTTCACCAACAGTAATCGTTGCTGTTTGGTCGATTTGTAAAGGTAGTTTCGCTAACAGTGGGAAAGCCGTCATTAGCTTGCGGTAGTCCATAACCTGATCCACAGAAATTGCCAGAGATTTTATCCCCTGGACTTTGTTATCCTGGATGCGATCGCTCAATTCATTAAACACCCTATCGAGCGTACCGTCTAAGTCAAACTCTTCTGGCTTTACATCGAATAAGCCTGGTTGTTCTCCGGCGGTAGGCCTACCGGTTGTACCTGTACCGTAAGTTAGTAGGGTTGCTTGGGTTTCTTTCTCAACTACTTCGCCATTGCCATAGTCAGCTATGATTTTGAAAGAAGTCGTTTTAGCGATGTTAGTCTCGTACTCATCACTAGGACGAAATTCCCTCACTACCAAATTTCCATCTTGATAAAGTTTAATTGCCAACGCCCCTGAAGCTTTCCACCTTACCCGCACTGGTTTTTGGGAATCAGTACTGGACATTACTTGGGCGCTAAGTTCAATTTCTCGCGGCTTAGGTGGTTCCAGAATTCCCCGGCGATAAAGTACCATCCTCTCAGAAAATTCGATGGTGTCAGGAAGGCTAAAATTACCATCATCGGTTTTAATAAATAACCTTTCTCCGACCTTCATATCCCAGTTTCCTGTCTGCAAACCTTGCCTGATAGTATCTCGCAGCTTAGAAACTTCAGCATCGAGAAGTATATTTAGACCTCGGTCTTTGGCAAAGGCTTCTTTCAATGCTTTAGTTGTCCAATGGTCTAAGCCAGACAGCCAGACTTTCTGCAAAATGTAAGCAGGTGCATAGGATGGTGCATCTTCGCTACGAATTTTCTGACAATCTCGTAGCGCTTTTAAAATCACATCCTGTTGATTATTTTTGCCTTTGACATCACTAGAATCTTGTGCTGGAAGAGTATAGTGCATCAAGCCTTTAGGTGCTTTTACCGGGTCGTTAGCTGGATAAAATAAGTGGCGGTAGGCATTAGTTAAAGATACTCTGACTGCTAAATCTAAACTGCCTTTTTTATCTTTGAGTTGTCGTTGCTGACTTTCTGATAAATCTTGTAAGCGATTGGGAGAATTGAGAATATTTTGAATCGCTCGATACTCCCTGGCATTATCAATTGCACGGTCTAATTCTTGCCTATTTGCTACTAAAAATAACAAACGATTTCTAAAAGTACGAAACTTCCCTGACTCACCTGTTTCATTAAAAATTCTCTCCACGATTGGCGGAGGAGCTTCTGTAGTAGCGGAAATAGTCGCTTCATTAAAATCAATTAAACACAAAGCGATGCTATCAGCTACATCATCCACATCCGCTGGTGATTCCGGCGCAGAAACTAGCTTAAAGAATTTATCAGCAAAAATAGTATCGCGACGATTGCGTAAATCATCTTTCGCTTCAGTAATACCAATTTGTGCTTTCTCTTCAGAAATAATTTTATTAATTGATGGTTCTTCCTTAAAACGAGCGATAGAAGTAATCGCATCGTTTTCCAAGTACCAAGCAACTTCACTCAATCTTTCTAAGGCTGTATTGACAAAACCAATTTCTAATCCTGGTGTCAGCAGCGATAAATTTAATTCCGCACGACGAATACCCGCTGCTATTCCTTGGTTAATCGAATGCAAAAAAATGGTCCGCGCTACCCAAGTGGAAAAGGGAAATTTCCCGGCGGCTGTCCATTCTGCGTCTTGTAGTTGAGCATGTGCTTCTCTCCCATCCGGATTATAAATGTCCGCTTGGATGGGGATACGCATCAATGGACGCTCCAAGCGTGAAGTTAAATCGCTGGTTATTTCTTCTTCAATACCTATAGGAATGTGATGGGTATGAATTAAGGGTATCCAGTTTGTTGACTGTTGACTGTTGACTGTTAACGGTGAACTGTCAGCATTTTGCCACAAATAACGTATTACCCTAGCAAATAACCGCAAAGCGCCTCTAGTGCGTTGAAAATTTTGAATTGAGGCAATTTTTTTAGTCAGCAGGCTAAACAGTTCGGGATGGAAGGGATAACTCTGTTCGATATTTTCGGCGTAGCGTGCATCTTTACAACCATCTGGTAAATTAATGCGACTAGCTTTATAAGTTTGCAAATATTCTCTAGCAGCTTTTTCGGCTGCTTCAGCATCAATGCTGCTAAATAAACGCTGTTTGACTATGTTATAAATTTCAATATCAGTACTAGGTTTCAGGATACGTTCCTGACGGGCTGAAGCGGAAATTGCCTCACGAATTTCGGTGGTTTCTTCGCCAAAACTATCACTAGAAGAAGCCAGAGTATAGACAAATACTAGATGATTGCAAGCTGCTGCCAAATCCATTAAGGAAAATAGAAAGGCGACAACTTGTTCGGCTAGATTACTATTTCCTACTAACGTCGCTTTCGCGGCTCGTAAATATCGCGCAATTTCATCAAGGATAATAACAGTGGGTTGCCCTTGAATGATCCGTTCCAAAACTACCGTACCAGGACTAACTCGCTTTTCATCAGAACCCCTGAGTAAACTGTAGCCTTCTACACCGCCAATTTGGTAAGCAATTTCTCCCCAAAGTGTGTAAGTGGTAATACCCGTGTCTTCATGGTAAACGCCGTTCATTGGGTCAAGGTCTTGGCAGGCGATCGCCGCTGCTTGAATTGGACGGTCTGGTATCAAATTAAGGTCAGCAAAACGGTCTAGTCCAGGAATGTCTCGTCCATTTTTGGCGATATGCCACAAAGCAATTTCATCGTGGGTTTTACCACCACCAAAGCTGGTTTCCAGTCGAATAATAGGTGAACCAATAGCAGTACCCACCAAACGCCCGAACACTTCAGAAATTAAAGTTTTCAAGCCGTCAGTAGCAAAAGTATTGGCGAAAAAGGCTGTGGGGTCTTGGTAGACTTGGGGCGCTTTACCTTCAACAACCAATCGCAACTTAGCAGCGAATAATTCAGGAGAGACTTCCCCCGCTAAAATTTCTTCTCTAGGGATACAGGTTTTAAATACAGAGGGCAGCATCGTATTTTTAATGTCTATAATAATACATTGTAGACAGAATAATCGCTGATAGACTTAATTCCTGCCTCTGCCTTTGATTGGTGGACGAACGCAATTGAGCTGTGCGTTTAGTTAGGAGTGCTAATTCGGGTTTTCGTAGCAAATGAACAACAAACGACGCAATTGACTGAAACCCTTGATTGACAAGACTTTTGGGCGGATAGTCTTTTTGTTCTAATTACAATGAAACAGATGCTGATTTATTACTTGGTTGAAGCAACGCAGATTAGCCATTTCTTAATTTAAAGTTGCAAGTCAGACAGACAAAGCCATTTGAGAGGTACGACCGCGCAGGCGTATTGCTCAACATTGGCTTGATAACTATTTCTTGAATTGCGGCTAACAAGTTGGACTCCCAAGCATAGGGTGTTTACGAGTGTCCCTTACACTGATGAACGTTCCCATAATCTAATTGTTTTATCTTTACTACCACTTACCAAAGTTCGACCATCAGAGCTAAAGGATACTGATGTTACTCCTTTAGTATGTCCTTTTAGTTCAGCCATCTCTATCTTTTTTTGAACATCCCAAAGTTTTATTGTACAGTCATCACTCCCACTAGCAATCATTTGACCATCAGGACTAAAAACCAGCGTGTTTATCGGTTGAGAGTGTTGTTCAAGTGTAGTAATTTCTGTTCTATTATCAGTGTTCCAAAGTTTTATATGGCAATCATCTCCACCACTCACTAAAGTTTTGCTATCGGGACTAAATGCTAATGTTCTAACTGGTAAATTCATATTAATTTGGTCAATTTCATGTTGTTTTTGCAAATTCCAAATTTTTATATTTCCATGCTCATCTCCACTAGCCATAAGTCGTCCGTCTGAACTAATTACTATAGTTCTAATTGTACTTGAATGTCCATATAGCCTTCCTAGTTCACCACCACTGCTGATATCCAACATAACAATTGTTTTATCTGCACCAGCAATTACCAGAATGGTGTTATCAGGAGAAAAATTTACTGTATGAATTCTACCAAAAACGTTACTTCCAACTATTCCAAATGAATAACTTTCAAAGTTCACAATAGGACTGATTGTATCGTCCTTATAGTTCCAAATATTATTGATATTCCAAATTTTTACAATGTTTCTATCTTGCTTTTCAATAATTGCAGTAGCTACAAATCCACCATTCTGACTGATGCTTACTGGAGTAGGGCAATCACCAACCAGGCTTCTCTTTACAAACAATTTTTTAGATTGCTTTTTTTCCCAGTTAGCAATCACCACCGTTCTTTCATAACGATATATGATACTTTCTTGGTTAGGTACGTACACTACAGAAGTAATTTCTCCATCATATTTTTTTGTACCCAAACTCTTCCATGATTGGTTCTGATTAAATTTTGATAATTTCTCAATTGCTTTCTGCTGTCTCAAATCTAGATAATAATCCTTAAGCTTGATATATTTCAAGCAGCTATTCGATTTATTACCATCTATCCAAATCAGAGTTTCTGAAGTAATAGCAGGTTGAGAAGTTGTAGTATTCCAAAAATCACAATAGTGAACTATTAAATGTCGATGAATTTCTTCTAGATTCTCATGAGTCACTACGACATCAGGTTGTAATCCTTTAAAAACAATACCTTCTATTAAATCAATTTCTCTCCCAAATAAATCTTTAAGCACTCCCTGCCCTTCAATTCCTGTATCTTCCGATGTTGCCTCAATGACACGGAAAATCAAAGTGAGATCACCCACTTTAGAATTACGAATTTCACGATAGTATGCCGTTCCAACTTCTGTTAAATCTCCACCTGCTGCTTTAGCTAGTAGGCTTGACGTTTTTGATTCACACATAAAGCTGGGAGCAACTATGGTTCTATAGTCAAGGTATTGATTACACCCAACTAGAAAAGCCCAAGCCTGAATATCTGTCATAGAAAATCTTTGGTTGTCTAGAGTTGTTTTAGATTAGATGCAGGAAATTTAGATTCAAGTTCATCTGTAAGCGAAATAAAACAGTTAACAACGTGCTTAAGTGCTGTTTCTTCATCAGTAACTTTTCTCAGAGATTCGGCTTGTTTACGACGGAGTTCCTCGGCTCTTCTTAGTGCTGCTTCTCGTTTTTGTTGGGCTGGTTTCTCCAGATCATCAAGAAAATCAATTAAGTCCTCTAAAATATCTTCAGCAAACCTGTACTTTTTCGGCAAAATTTGTTTTACTATGCCAATACCAACTTTCCCTACGCCTCCAACAACCTGTCCTAACCTCTCCCAAAAACTCAGATTAGGTTTAACTTCAATTGGTTTGCTTAGTCCTTCTTGCTTTTTCTTTATCAATTCCTCTAAGGTAGTTTTAATCATGTCAGGCAAAATACAGGCTAGAGGCATTTCTACTAAAAATGGATTAGGTAAGCTGCCTGTTTTAGCCATACTTTCATCTGGCTGAAGTTCTGCAAAGCCCATGCCTACTGAACTAATCGGAATAAGTCGAACTGGTAAACAGGCTTGATTACGTAGTTGAATTAAGTTTCTAAATTCGTCAATCTCTAGCAAACGATCTCGTAGTTGCTCCAGGCTATATTCATTGATGAGAGTATCACACTTACTAATGACAAAATGAATGGGTTTTTGACTGCGTTGCATTATGTTCAACATATTAGGCAGTTCATTGACTACCCAAAATAACCCTAGCTTTTCATTACGCATAAGCGACTTCAGTCTTTGACCATCTAACAGTCCTAGTAAAGCATCAGCATTTTGCAGTTTACTCTCAAAAGAAGTATCCTCATCTTCCATCTCGTCTGTGAGTCTGCCACCTGCATAATCAAGATAGTTAAATCGACAAGCTGAATAAATTGGTAGATTTTCTGTCTGAACACAACAGGTGAAAGTCCATTCTGACACCTCATCGTAAGTTGTTCCTTTGGGCCATTTTTCATCAATGGCGATTTGGGTGTATATATTATGGAGACGCTTACGCTTTTCTGCGCTATCAACTTCCAAGAAAAAACCTTGTTTTCCTTGCGTAGATAGCTTTTTATACATACTCGCTAGATAGACAGTTTTACCAGATCCCCGTGGTCCAAGCATGATGACCGTGTAAGTGTTTAAGCTGTCACTCATAGGAAGATACCCAACTTTATTTAGCCTTAGTCTTCCCAGATGACATCCCAAAGTAACATCAACCGTCGCACTGTCATAATGCAAATAAGCGATACAAGCATCCCCGCTCACATATAGGTTGTTTTGGGGTATCCCTGCATTTTACTGAAATGTCCGCATGGTAAGGCTTCTAAAAAACTTTTTGGTTTACTGACTTTTGGTGATGATTGAGAGGAATGCTCGCTCTTTTTTGCTTGCGCGTTCAATAGTACTCGGAGCGCAGCTACCTTGGCTGAAACTGATAAGCATAAATAATGTTAGCTTTTCGTGTTTCTGAAAGTGAGTTGACTTTTTGAGATATAAGGTTTTTGGCGTCTTTTTTGAATAATTTGGGGTAAATCTAGGGTAAATCTGTGGTAAGGAATGCGGAATTTTATTTTTTGGATTTTGACGCACAGTACGCCACGTTTGGCGGAAAGTTTTTGAGAGCCAAAAGTGATTTGATTTGAAGAGTAATCAAAAAAACTACTAAAAAATACATCAGTACTACAAAATGGCTTTTAAAGACTCAAATCCTCTTCAAGAAGAGGCTGTTGCCTTAACTGCTTGGAATAATCGAGTAGCTGCTGATTCCAATCTCTCGCTTTGCACAATTGCCTTTTGGCCTGTGGCAGCAGTTCCTTAACAGCCTGTGCAGCTGCTGACCCTGCCTCATCCGGGTCAAAAGCCACGTTTACATTAGGAATATTCTGCAATTGCTCCACTGGCAAGCTGTTGGGGTTATCAACTGCCATGTACAGCGTTCTGGTCGGTGGCATGTCGCCTCTCTTAAGATACTCCAGCATGGCAAAAGACATGGCATCGATGGGCGACTTACACAGCACTACTTTTTCTACTGGATCGGTGGGCTGTCCACCCATGTGAAAGTGAAACCAACTATCACGCCTAATAGTCCCTTTCTCGTAGCCCTTGATTTGATTGTTTTCTCCCCGTGTCCCCCGCAAGAATGCACCTTTGGCTCTCCTTTCAAGATTCCGCATCACGAACACGGCATTTTGTTGGGAATCGGCATAAACCAGCCCCCTTGTGTGCAGAACTTCCACAAAGTTTTCGGGTATCCCTCGTTTTTGGGTGAGGTAATTAGAGACTGCTTGCCATTTGGTTTTATCCTCAACGGGTAGTGTGAATTGGGGACGTGGTTCTAACTGGATAATCTCAGCAGTCACTTGACGAGTTTTGGCGATCGCTGCTCGTTTTGCTCCAGCTTCACCAAATCGCTCATGTAACCAAACAACCGCCTGCCTGAGATTGCAGTTGTTAACGTGCATCACCAAGTCAATCGCACCGCAGCCGCCCTTCTGTTGTTCGGGTGAAAAATCGTAAAATTTGGAGCCATCTATATTAATAATGTGCCCGTGACCCCTCCATCTTTCATGATCATGATCTAACCCCAGCTCCCAGGCAACATCCTCCAAAGGTAAATCGCGTAGTTGTTCTGTTTGAGATTCTAACAATTGCACCCGTTTTTCTAGAGAGTGTCGCTCTTTTTCACTATCTCTGGCGAGTTGGGAAGCTCTCTCCAATCGCTGTGCCATGAACTTTCGGTCAGCTAGTTGGTGGTTAATCGCTTGGAACTGGTCATCAGACTGAATCCTGGCAACGTAATTTCTAGCTGATTCAAATGGTGCGGGTGCTAATTGGTTATTTGACCAGATGGCGGTGAGTGGTTCACTGTTAACCGCTTGGTAATACTCTTTAACTTTGGTATGAGTTGCCTTACTGCCCTTTACCCCTCTTTCAATGCCCAAAGGTGCTAGTGCAGCAGCATAACTGTCTTGCAGCTTGGATAACTTGATGCTGGCAGCACGACCATCACCCCCAAACATTTCTTTGTGACTCAATTGTTTAGTCTTGTCGTTGATGGGAACGACATAAGCATGAATGTGGGGAGTAGCTTCATCCAAGTGCAACTCAGCCCTAACGCATTTATCACCATAGTTGTTGATCAACCAAGTGCGAGAAGCATTAGCGAAGTCCAACATTCGGTGATTGTCCCACTCCCCCGCCTTTGATGGGTCATTTGGGCGGAAATATTCGGGTGATGCACTCAAAAAAATTTCGCTGCACAGCACTGCATCCTTACGCGGTTTGTGTTTAGTGGTGCTGGCTATCTTGGTTTTTACCAAGTCTTCTAGTGCTGTGCCGTCCTCGATGCCAATCAGCCGGATATTTTTTTTAGTTGTGTCGGCATTTGGGGTATCTTGTAAACGGGCGGTATGCTTCTCGCTACCGCCCACATTACCGAAAGCTTTGAGTTTTTCAACGCGCAGAATTGCTAAAGCCACCATTGATTTTTACTCGAATTCGACAGGTGTGCCAAACCCCCGCAGGGGCGAACGTAACTTCTGTGTCAGGGAGCAGTGCTATCGGGATGGTCTGTGACCACCTTTAGGCGCAGAAGTGAAGTGAGTACACCTCCATCGTAGTCCACCCCACCAAAATTTCTTTGTAATTCCCTTTTGCGAAAAACACTTGGCACTATAAAAGTGCAATTTTGGCACAGCTAGGCGTGCAATCTTGGCACAATTTGTCTTGGCAATCTGTGCCATATATTCACTCTCTGTTTGTTCTAATGAAGTGCAAAAATCAACTTTTTTTGGGAAAAATTTGTACTTTTGTATGTGCCTTTCTGCACGCAAATTGCCTCACTATAAAATCGTAACTTTATCCAGCTATTTGCATGACTGAAATTTACCTCAGTGTGGACGTGGGTGGGTCACAAACCAAGATTATTTATCTAATTGACGACTCGACTAAACCGAGTTATATTTTGCTGCCACCTGCGATTGAGGAGATTACTAAATCTAAACTCGACTCTTATATGGCACGGTTGGGCTGGATTGGTAGCCCAAGTGCTGACCAACAATTGTGGGTCGAATGGAATACTCGTGTAGTGGTGTTGGGTGATTTTGCTGCTTGCTTTGATGCGCTTGACCGCCTGAAGGAACTCAAATATGAAAATGCCTTGTGGAAGGTACTGGCTGCTATCGGCTTAATTGTTGAAATCAATAAGGTGAAGATTTCGTCAAAAAAACCTATCAGGTTGGAATTGGCTTTGCTTTTACCTTGGAATGAGTACAGTGATCGCCACCGCTTTGAAGAACAGCTACGAGTAATGCTGGCTAATTTTCAGGTGCGAAAACTGAGTTTAAAGGTCAACTTGGAGCGTTTTTTGTGCCGTCCTGAAGGTGGGGGGTTAGCGGCACTGCGAATTAAGCTTCAGGGTGTTGATTGGTTACGTGAAAAACAACTGGGTGTGTTGATGTTTGGTCATAGGAACACGACTGCACTTTATTTTGACCGGGGGCAATTGAAGCTGGGGGATAGTCCACTGTTGGGCTTTGCCAATATGCTGGATATGGTGGTCGATATGACTAGCGGTTTAGACCGAGAGCGATTAGCCGACACGATATTTAATGCCCGCTATTCGATTATTGATCAGGTCTACAATCAAGAGCGTTGTTACACTCCGCGCCCCGATTGGAAGAGTTTTTCTGAGATCGGAGCTTTAGCTAGTGCGAAAGACCCCACCTTGAGAGAAAAGGAGATAGAAGATATTGATAAGGCCATTAGTGTGGCGACTGCTGAATATTGGGATAAGCTCAAGCGTTGGATGGACACGGTATTACCTATTGGGTTGAGCGAGGTAATTATTGGTGGGGGTGCGGCTTATCATGTGGAAGTTGAGTTGGAGAAGTATTTCAATTGTGTATGGGAACTCAAGAGGAAATCTGAGTACAGCACTCTTTACCAGAGAACGGGTAGATACATCAAGAAAGACCGCAATTTACCAATGACTCCGATGGTTTGGGGTAGTGGTTTTATTGGTCTGGTGCAAGAAACTTTTAACTTGGAAAAACAGCAGTTGGAAAAATATTGTACGGCGGCTCGTCTGGTGGACTGTTTCGGGCTATTTGATTATTTGCTGGGACTGGAGGCTTCTGAATGAATCGTGCCAGAAAAAAACGCTTTTCTTTGAGTTTGCGCCTCCAGCCTTATGAGGGAGACGTTTTAGCGGAAGTCGTTAATTACTTGAACTCGCTGCCCAAGGATGAGGCACAGCGCAAGGTGGCTGATATTCTGGTGGCAGCTTTCTTGCCAGTAGCGCGATACAAAGCCGGTAAGTTTACACTAGAGCAGTTGCGTTTCGCTTGTTGGGAAGCGCAGGACTCCTTGAATAAACACGGTAGTAATATGCGTTTGGCTATGGGTGTGGAACAACCGCAGTTTGTGTTGTCACAGTCTGTATTGCCGAAATCTGTGGTGGGGGTAAATCCCAATCCCCCAACCAACCAAAACAGCACTACTGATGAGCCTGATTCTCAAGCGTCAGCTCCCGATTCAAATAGACCAAATTCTCTTGTTCAAGGTCAGGCTTCATCACAAGAATTGGACACGATTTTTGGTGTAGATTAAGCTCAGACTATCTGAACTTTAGCCGCAGAAGTTGAAAGTGTGAACTGTTCTGCGGCTACTTTTGTATTAAAAATGTAGTTTATTAGTAGTATTTGTTGAGGGTTGTCCCTTCAATTTCAGTTTTGGCTCAAAAAATCTGTCAAAAATTTTTAGTATACTGTGCGAGGTGAAAAAGGGGGTAAAAATTAGAACAGAGCATATAGAGCAAAATAAGAATTGCCTACTGATTACCGAAAAGAAGCCGAAATATTGCCGAAAATCTGCCTTAAACCTGCCGTAATCTGCCTGTAATCAGCCAAAAAATTGCCGATTTATCAATAACCAAAAGCTATTGAGAACGGAGAGCGAAAACTGTCATTAAAATTTTTGGGCAAGCCGAAATAAAGCCGTAATTTTGACGAAAATCTGCCGACTATTAGCCGATATCACGCCGAATTTTTGACGTGCCGATATCACGCTGAATTTTTGACGAAAATCTGCCGTTCCAATTGGTAAGGCGATCAGAGCGTGTCCCTCCTAAAACCAAAAGCGTGATCGTATGGATAATATGGAAGACGTTCTTCTTGGCAAGGAAAACTAGCTCATGAAATTTCCGCGATTTGTGCTTTTGATAATCCTTGCAGCACTGATAGGCTTGACACGAGTTTATGCGACCCAAGCTCCGGGTGCCTCGACAAAATCTGACTTCCACGAGGTTGAATTTTTTAAGGGAACTTGGGAATGCAGAATTCAAGGTTCCCCAGATAACCAGTTTCGTTGGTCAGTCACAGAGGGTTTGAACAATGCGTGGTTGGTCGGTTTTGTTCAAGTTGGCAGGAACAGAGTATCTAATGACTTTTGGAGAATGGTTAAAGGCAGAATTGAAAGATTCGCGTTCACTGGAGATAGTACTTTTGTCAAGGTTAGTAGTAACGGGTGGGAGTCGAATCAATTAAAATTTGCAGGCTCGGCGAACCAAAAAACCGGAGAATTTCAAGTTAGACAAACCATCACGAGAAATAGCAATCGAGAGTTTCGAGCTTTGTGGGAGAGAATGGGTGAGGATCACAAGTGGACTCCTTTTTCAGATGAGCGTTGTAGTAAGTTGACTTGAGTTGTTGAAGTATGATTGCCAATGTTACAGCCTAACAACCGTGTTGCAGCGGAACAAGGAAGCCTGCTTCCTTGAGTCAGAGAGGTTGTCTGCGTCCGGTGAACACGACCGTTATGCGGCGAATGGTCGTTGGTGGTGAAATGGTGGAAAGTGTCTGGTTGGGCAATTACGGTTAAATCATTTTGGACTGCTTTTGTGCAATCTCAAAAGTTGGGTTAGGGTAGAAAGGCTTTGAAATGGAGGAAACAGATGCAGGCGCGTTGGAGTCAAGAGGAGAAACTGTTACTTGGTTGACAATAAAGTTGTATGTAGAAGTCCACAATCCCACCAGGATCTCTCAACCGTCCGCTTCCTCTTCTTGTTATGCCGCCGCTACTTGCTTGTTTCAATCAGTACTTCTGGATAGTCAGGGGAAGCCCTCCTGAGCAAAGGTTCGCTCTTATTTTTAAGATACTGGTTGAAGAATGCTAATGTGTAGACACTGACAATTTTGGCTGCGAGTTGAGGTTCAATTGAACCAATTGCTTGCTTAATCGGCGATTGTGCTTGAGTTGTCGAATGCTTTGAAAATGCAGGCAGAATTAGCCCAAAATCCATAAATGTGGTGTGTTTACTGCCCTTTAAAGTCAGCCTGTAAGCGTTGTTTTTTTGGCGTTGATAAAACAATCGCAACGTATCATCCGCACCATCATGAGATATCCCAAGAATTGGGCGATTCAAACTGTCCTTGTTTCCACTGCTCATAAGCTGACCATAACTACCACCGTCGATGTTGATGCCTGCTTTCAAGCGACGATCGCGCCACATCGCCTCAATTGCTGTATCTCCACCTAGAGAATGTCCAAAAATACCGACTCGACTTAAATCTAAACGTCCTGTGAAAAGTCTTTGCGGGTCTTTGACATTGAGTCGGTTTAACTCATTCAGCACAAAGATAATATCTTTTGCCCGTATTTCAACTGCCTGATTAAAGGTTCGTTGTTCGGTTTGCTTATCAGCTTTGGAAAAATCAAACACGGAAGATTGAGTAATCACCTGCCCATCTGGAAGCAAAACTGGTACTTCATAGGTAGGATTGACTGCGACAACGATATAACCATAACTTGCAAGCTGCTCAAGCTGTGTTGTGTAAAACTTTGGCGTTGCTCCGAAACCAGGTGAGAAAATTACAACTGGATATCGTTTTGATGCATCATGTAGCTCTGCTTTTGGGACAGCGTTCGTTTGAATGGTTTGAGTGACTAGCTTAACGAATTGCTCTGGCGACACACCAAAATTTGGTCCCATACCGGAAGCAGTCGCTAGAGCAAAGCCTTCATCGATATAGGGAATTGTTTTAGCTCCTGGTTTACTTTTAGCAGGATACCAAATATAGACCATTAACTCTCGACGATTCGTTGGTCGTGGAGTTGTAGCTGGCTTTTGTGTCCTTGCGTTGTAAATCTCTGCACTATAGGTTTCTTTACGAGAGGGATCAACCAGATAGTAGGCGGTTGTACCTACTGGATAAGTACCACTGGGAGCGGGCAATCGGAAGCCTGAAGCTTGAGGTGTAGGTTTTGTTTGAACTTGCTCGTGCTGTGCTTGTTGTGTTTCAACTTTCGCTAATAGAGGATTAGCTCCCAGAATGGCGATCACGCTGAAGATGATGGCATATCCATAAAAAGTCTTCATCTGGCAGTTTTAGATCCTACAACTCATGTCTGGCGTTAAGGCTTGTGACTGTACAATCCGCTGTTTGTTCCGACTATGTTTGCGATCACATCCCAAACCGTTGTACTCTTGAGGTTTGAGTGAAATAAAGTGTATTGAGTACGGTTATACGGGGTAAAGCCAAAATCGTATTTTTTTACCTTGCACTCCTCTACGCGCCAATACTCCCAAACTACGCGCCAATACTCCCAAGTGCCGCTTTTTGTCAACTAGAGATAAATACTCAGTTGCGTCCTACTGGAGGTGGTTTGTTGGTGCGAAGCGCATCGTGGCGGGGCTTGGGGCTGAGGGCTGAGGGCTTGGGGTCGAATTGGCGATCGCTGTTGTATTGTTTGTAGTGTTTGTAGTCATCGTCCGGAATTGGGACTAGTTACACCGCCGCAACTGACAGAATAACCAGATAACTATCCGGCCAAGTTTTAGGCGATAAGCAAGAGGCTGCTCGGAGTCAGACAGCCGTATCGCGCGCTCCGGGAGCGGCATCGCCTCATAGAGGCTGACGGGCGCTTTTGTAACAGGCTTTGTCGCTGGTGGGGGGATGGTTTAGCTGTTAGCTGGCTGCTTGCTGTAGGGCCGATGTCGAGTACGGAGATATCTGTCGTCAATCCGGCGTTATTTGTCATGCTCGGAGTTCGGGTTGTTATGCTCGAAGTTAGCGGGGTGGTGGATGCTGATTTTTTTTTGGGGGGGGTGGCCAGCGCGATCGCGTTTTCAGACTGGGAGAACTAGTTACATTGCCACGAGCTAAAACTTGTAACTAGATAACAGGATGTTCCTTAAAAAAAATAAACAGCAAAATAAACCTGCTGTTTTTGAAGAGATTTAACAGCAAGCAAAATTGGCGTTACATAAAGAGCCAGTAATTTTTGGCAAACGAAAACTGGCGTTACATAAAAAGCCAAAATTAACGTCACACAAAAACTGGCGTTACATTGCAACGCTTTTAAGGTTATGGGCGTTGTTATCTACCAGGTACTCCAAAAGCATCCAGCGGGAGAGGCAGCTTGGTACTACATCAATACGGAGCCTAGTTTCTCTGGATAAAGCTGGGGCTTTCTCGCTATGAGTGCCCAGTTACTCACCGCGTTTGCAGCCAGAGCTGTTTTCCGTCCGCCCCGTTTCCGGGTTAAGCGCAGGTAACAGCCAAACGCAAACACAGCAAAATACACCTGCTGTTGCAATCAGAAATTTAACAGCCAAGCTTTAAGGTGCGTTACATACTCTGTCAAAATAACGCCATAGAAAAAATGGCGTTACACTGCAACGCTTTTAAGGTTATTCAGTTGTTACCTACCAGGTACTCCTTGCGCTTCCAGCGGTATCGGCAGCTTGGTACTACCATCAATTAACCGCCTAGTTTCTCTGGATTTTGCTGGACTTACTCTGATGAGTGCCAGTTACTCACCGCTGCTAACATTTGCTGTTTTCCGCCCCTAACTGGGTTAAGCGTAGGTAACAGCCAGACCCAAAGTTCCCTGTGATACCTGACAACCGCCTTGGCAATTACTAGACCGTTCGAGGTTTTGCGTTCCCCTTTCGTCCGGGCAATTACGGTACTCAGTCATTCACCACTGTACGCATTGTCGGCAGAGCCAACACAAGGACATCATTTGGCAAGGCTTGCTTGCTGAATTTGATTTTACCATTGTCAGGGAACAGTGATTGCAGTTTCTGAAAAACCAGTTACAGCAGCGCAGTTAACCATGTAACCAGATAACAGGATAGATGCGACTCGCTTCGCTCGAATTCAAAATTCAACGGAGCAAAATTCAAAATTCAAAATTCAAGCGAAGCGTTAAGCCAGAGGCTTATCGCGTATCGCGCTAATCATAGAAAAGCACCGGATTCTGATGCCGGAGGCTCTGGACAAAATCAATGATTGTCAGCCATAGATAAAAATCGAGGTTTTGCACATAGCCATAGAAGATTCTTATCTAGTTATACTGGATTAACTGGTTACAAAAGCCAGCGAACCTATTAACTAGTTATAATAATCGAGTAACAGACTAGAAGCGTCGCGCCAGAGATGATAACCAGATGCCAGAACCAAGCCAAGCCCTCACCATCAGCCCCACCCTATATGGGCTACAGCCCTCGTGCTTTAGCGCCACCAACTAGTTATAACACATCTATGTAACTAGATGCAACCAGTTATATGTAACCATAACCAGAACCCTGGAAAATTATTAACCAGTTAGGTCGGGGGATTATAATCCCCCGACCTAACTGGTTAATAATTTTCCAGGGTTCTGGTTATGGTTACATATAACTGGTTGCATCTAGTTACATAGATGTGTTATAACTAGTTGGTGGCGCTAAAGCACGAGGGCTGTAGCCCATATAGGGTGGGGCTGATGGTGAGGGCTTGGCTTGGTTCTGGCATCTGGTTATCATCTCTGGCGCGACGCTTCTAGTCTGTTACTCGATTATTATAACTAGTTAATAGGTTCGCTGGCTTTTGTAACCAGTTAATCCAGTATAACTAGATAAGAATCTTCTATGGCTATGTGCAAAACCTCGATTTTTATCTATGGCTGACAATCATTGATTTTGTCCAGAGCCTCCGGCATCAGAATCCGGTGCTTTTCTATGATTAGCGCGATACGCGATAAGCCTCTGGCTTAACGCTTCGCTTGAATTTTGAATTTTGAATTTTGCTCCGTTGAATTTTGAATTCGAGCGAAGCGAGTCGCATCTATCCTGTTATCTGGTTACATGGTTAACTGCGCTGCTGTAACTGGTTTTTCAGAAACTGCAATCACTGTTCCCTGACAATGGTAAAATCAAATTCAGCAAGCAAGCCTTGCCAAATGATGTCCTTGTGTTGGCTCTGCCGACAATGCGTACAGTGGTGAATGACTGAGTACCGTAATTGCCCGGACGAAAGGGGAACGCAAAACCTCGAACGGTCTAGTAATTGCCAAGGCGGTTGTCAGGTATCACAGGGAACTTTGGGTCTGGCTGTTACCTACGCTTAACCCAGTTAGGGGCGGAAAACAGCAAATGTTAGCAGCGGTGAGTAACTGGCACTCATCAGAGTAAGTCCAGCAAAATCCAGAGAAACTAGGCGGTTAATTGATGGTAGTACCAAGCTGCCGATACCGCTGGAAGCGCAAGGAGTACCTGGTAGGTAACAACTGAATAACCTTAAAAGCGTTGCAGTGTAACGCCATTTTTTCTATGGCGTTATTTTGACAGAGTATGTAACGCACCTTAAAGCTTGGCTGTTAAATTTCTGATTGCAACAGCAGGTGTATTTTGCTGTGTTTGCGTTTGGCTGTTACCTGCGCTTAACCCGGAAACGGGGCGGACGGAAAACAGCTCTGGCTGCAAACGCGGTGAGTAACTGGGCACTCATAGCGAGAAAGCCCCAGCTTTATCCAGAGAAACTAGGCTCCGTATTGATGTAGTACCAAGCTGCCTCTCCCGCTGGATGCTTTTGGAGTACCTGGTAGATAACAACGCCCATAACCTTAAAAGCGTTGCAATGTAACGCCAGTTTTTGTGTGACGTTAATTTTGGCTTTTTATGTAACGCCAGTTTTCGTTTGCCAAAAATTACTGGCTCTTTATGTAACGCCAATTTTGCTTGCTGTTAAATCTCTTCAAAAACAGCAGGTTTATTTTGCTGTTTATTTTTTTTAAGGAACATCCTGTTATCTAGTTACAAGTTTTAGCTCGTGGCAATGTAACTAGTTCTCCCAGTCTGAAAACGCGATCGCGCTGGCCACCCCCCCCAAAAAAAAATCAGCATCCACCACCCCGCTAACTTCGAGCATAACAACCCGAACTCCGAGCATGACAAATAACGCCGGATTGACGACAGATATCTCCGTACTCGACATCGGCCCTACAGCAAGCAGCCAGCTAACAGCTAAACCATCCCCCCACCAGCGACAAAGCCTGTTACAAAAGCGCCCGTCAGCCTCTATGAGGCGATGCCGCTCCCGGAGCGCGCGATACGGCTGTCTGACTCCGAGCAGCCTCTTGCTTATCGCCTAAAACTTGGCCGGATAGTTATCTGGTTATTCTGTCAGTTGCGGCGGTGTAACTAGTCCCAATTCCGGACGATGACTACAAACACTACAAACAATACAACAGCGATCGCCAATTCGACCCCAAGCCCTCAGCCCTCAGCCCCAAGCCCCGCCACGATGCGCTTCGCACCAACAAACCACCTCCAGTAGGACGCAACTGAGTATTTATCTCTAGTTGACAAAAAGCGGCACTTGGGAGTATTGGCGCGTAGTTTGGGAGTATTGGCGCGTAGAGGAGTGCAAGGTAAAAAAATACGATTTTGGCTTTACCCCGTATAACCGTACTCAATACACTTTATTTCACTCAAACCTCAAGAGTACAACGGTTTGGGATGTGATCGCAAACATAGTCGGAACAAACAGCGGATTGTACAGTCACAAGCCTTAACGCCAGACATGAGTTGTAGGATCTAAAACTGCCAGATGAAGACTTTTTATGGATATGCCATCATCTTCAGCGTGATCGCCATTCTGGGAGCTAATCCTCTATTAGCGAAAGTTGAAACACAACAAGCACAGCACGAGCAAGTTCAAACAAAACCTACACCTCAAGCTTCAGGCTTCCGATTGCCCGCTCCCAGTGGTACTTATCCAGTAGGTACAACCGCCTACTATCTGGTTGATCCCTCTCGTAAAGAAACCTATAGTGCAGAGATTTACAACGCAAGGACACAAAAGCCAGCTACAACTCCACGACCAACGAATCGTCGAGAGTTAATGGTCTATATTTGGTATCCTGCTAAAAGTAAACCAGGAGCTAAAACAATTCCCTATATCGATGAAGGCTTTGCTCTAGCGACTGCTTCCGGTATGGGACCAAATTTTGGTGTGTCGCCAGAGCAATTCGTTAAGCTAGTCACTCAAACCATTCAAACGAACGCTGTCCCAAAAGCAGAGCTACATGATGCATCAAAACGATATCCAGTTGTAATTTTCTCACCTGGTTTCGGAGCAACGCCAAAGTTTTACACAACACAGCTTGAGCAGCTTGCAAGTTATGGTTATATCGTTGTCGCAGTCAATCCTACCTATGAAGTACCAGTTTTGCTTCCAGATGGGCAGGTGATTACTCAATCTTCCGTGTTTGATTTTTCCAAAGCTGATAAGCAAACCGAACAACGAACCTTTAATCAGGCAGTTGAAATACGGGCAAAAGATATTATCTTTGTGCTGAATGAGTTAAACCGACTCAATGTCAAAGACCCGCAAAGACTTTTCACAGGACGTTTAGATTTAAGTCGAGTCGGTATTTTTGGACATTCTCTAGGTGGAGATACAGCAATTGAGGCGATGTGGCGCGATCGTCGCTTGAAAGCAGGCATCAACATCGACGGTGGTAGTTATGGTCAGCTTATGAGCAGTGGAAACAAGGACAGTTTGAATCGCCCAATTCTTGGGATATCTCATGATGGTGCGGATGATACGTTGCGATTGTTTTATCAACGCCAAAAAAACAACGCTTACAGGCTGACTTTAAAGGGCAGTAAACACACCACATTTATGGATTTTGGGCTAATTCTGCCTGCATTTTCAAAGCATTCGACAACTCAAGCACAATCGCCGATTAAGCAAGCAATTGGTTCAATTGAACCTCAACTCGCAGCCAAAATTGTCAGTGTCTACACATTAGCATTCTTCAACCAGTATCTTAAAAATAAGAGCGAACCTTTGCTCAGGAGGGCTTCCCCTGACTATCCAGAAGTACTGATTGAAACAAGCAAGTAGCGGCGGCATAACAAGAAGAGGAAGCGGACGGTTGAGAGATCCTGGTGGGATTGTGGACTTCTACATACAACTTTATTGTCAACCAAGTAACAGTTTCTCCTCTTGACTCCAACGCGCCTGCATCTGTTTCCTCCATTTCAAAGCCTTTCTACCCTAACCCAACTTTTGAGATTGCACAAAAGCAGTCCAAAATGATTTAACCGTAATTGCCCAACCAGACACTTTCCACCATTTCACCACCAACGACCATTCGCCGCATAACGGTCGTGTTCACCGGACGCAGACAACCTCTCTGACTCAAGGAAGCAGGCTTCCTTGTTCCGCTGCAACACGGTTGTTAGGCTGTAACATTGGCAATCATACTTCAACAACTCAAGTCAACTTACTACAACGCTCATCTGAAAAAGGAGTCCACTTGTGATCCTCACCCATTCTCTCCCACAAAGCTCGAAACTCTCGATTGCTATTTCTCGTGATGGTTTGTCTAACTTGAAATTCTCCGGTTTTTTGGTTCGCCGAGCCTGCAAATTTTAATTGATTCGACTCCCACCCGTTACTACTAACCTTGACAAAAGTACTATCTCCAGTGAACGCGAATCTTTCAATTCTGCCTTTAACCATTCTCCAAAAGTCATTAGATACTCTGTTCCTGCCAACTTGAACAAAACCGACCAACCACGCATTGTTCAAACCCTCTGTGACTGACCAACGAAACTGGTTATCTGGGGAACCTTGAATTCTGCATTCCCAAGTTCCCTTAAAAAATTCAACCTCGTGGAAGTCAGATTTTGTCGAGGCACCCGGAGCTTGGGTCGCATAAACTCGTGTCAAGCCTATCAGTGCTGCAAGGATTATCAAAAGCACAAATCGCGGAAATTTCATGAGCTAGTTTTCCTTGCCAAGAAGAACGTCTTCCATATTATCCATACGATCACGCTTTTGGTTTTAGGAGGGACACGCTCTGATCGCCTTACCAATTGGAACGGCAGATTTTCGTCAAAAATTCAGCGTGATATCGGCACGTCAAAAATTCGGCGTGATATCGGCTAATAGTCGGCAGATTTTCGTCAAAATTACGGCTTTATTTCGGCTTGCCCAAAAATTTTAATGACAGTTTTCGCTCTCCGTTCTCAATAGCTTTTGGTTATTGATAAATCGGCAATTTTTTGGCTGATTACAGGCAGATTACGGCAGGTTTAAGGCAGATTTTCGGCAATATTTCGGCTTCTTTTCGGTAATCAGTAGGCAATTCTTATTTTGCTCTATATGCTCTGTTCTAATTTTTACCCCCTTTTTCACCTCGCACAGTATACTAAAAATTTTTGACAGATTTTTTGAGCCAAAACTGAAATTGAAGGGACAACCCTCAACAAATACTACTAATAAACTACATTTTTAATACAAAAGTAGCCGCAGAACAGTTCACACTTTCAACTTCTGCGGCTAAAGTTCAGATAGTCTGAGCTTAATCTACACCAAAAATCGTGTCCAATTCTTGTGATGAAGCCTGACCTTGAACAAGAGAATTTGGTCTATTTGAATCGGGAGCTGACGCTTGAGAATCAGGCTCATCAGTAGTGCTGTTTTGGTTGGTTGGGGGATTGGGATTTACCCCCACCACAGATTTCGGCAATACAGACTGTGACAACACAAACTGCGGTTGTTCCACACCCATAGCCAAACGCATATTACTACCGTGTTTATTCAAGGAGTCCTGCGCTTCCCAACAAGCGAAACGCAACTGCTCTAGTGTAAACTTACCGGCTTTGTATCGCGCTACTGGCAAGAAAGCTGCCACCAGAATATCAGCCACCTTGCGCTGTGCCTCATCCTTGGGCAGCGAGTTCAAGTAATTAACGACTTCCGCTAAAACGTCTCCCTCATAAGGCTGGAGGCGCAAACTCAAAGAAAAGCGTTTTTTTCTGGCACGATTCATTCAGAAGCCTCCAGTCCCAGCAAATAATCAAATAGCCCGAAACAGTCCACCAGACGAGCCGCCGTACAATATTTTTCCAACTGCTGTTTTTCCAAGTTAAAAGTTTCTTGCACCAGACCAATAAAACCACTACCCCAAACCATCGGAGTCATTGGTAAATTGCGGTCTTTCTTGATGTATCTACCCGTTCTCTGGTAAAGAGTGCTGTACTCAGATTTCCTCTTGAGTTCCCATACACAATTGAAATACTTCTCCAACTCAACTTCCACATGATAAGCCGCACCCCCACCAATAATTACCTCGCTCAACCCAATAGGTAATACCGTGTCCATCCAACGCTTGAGCTTATCCCAATATTCAGCAGTCGCCACACTAATGGCCTTATCAATATCTTCTATCTCCTTTTCTCTCAAGGTGGGGTCTTTCGCACTAGCTAAAGCTCCGATCTCAGAAAAACTCTTCCAATCGGGGCGCGGAGTGTAACAACGCTCTTGATTGTAGACCTGATCAATAATCGAATAGCGGGCATTAAATATCGTGTCGGCTAATCGCTCTCGGTCTAAACCGCTAGTCATATCGACCACCATATCCAGCATATTGGCAAAGCCCAACAGTGGACTATCCCCCAGCTTCAATTGCCCCCGGTCAAAATAAAGTGCAGTCGTGTTCCTATGACCAAACATCAACACACCCAGTTGTTTTTCACGTAACCAATCAACACCCTGAAGCTTAATTCGCAGTGCCGCTAACCCCCCACCTTCAGGACGGCACAAAAAACGCTCCAAGTTGACCTTTAAACTCAGTTTTCGCACCTGAAAATTAGCCAGCATTACTCGTAGCTGTTCTTCAAAGCGGTGGCGATCACTGTACTCATTCCAAGGTAAAAGCAAAGCCAATTCCAACCTGATAGGTTTTTTTGACGAAATCTTCACCTTATTGATTTCAACAATTAAGCCGATAGCAGCCAGTACCTTCCACAAGGCATTTTCATATTTGAGTTCCTTCAGGCGGTCAAGCGCATCAAAGCAAGCAGCAAAATCACCCAACACCACTACACGAGTATTCCATTCGACCCACAATTGTTGGTCAGCACTTGGGCTACCAATCCAGCCCAACCGTGCCATATAAGAGTCGAGTTTAGATTTAGTAATCTCCTCAATCGCAGGTGGCAGCAAAATATAACTCGGTTTAGTCGAGTCGTCAATTAGATAAATAATCTTGGTTTGTGACCCACCCACGTCCACACTGAGGTAAATTTCAGTCATGCAAATAGCTGGATAAAGTTACGATTTTATAGTGAGGCAATTTGCGTGCAGAAAGGCACATACAAAAGTACAAATTTTTCCCAAAAAAAGTTGATTTTTGCACTTCATTAGAACAAACAGAGAGTGAATATATGGCACAGATTGCCAAGACAAATTGTGCCAAGATTGCACGCCTAGCTGTGCCAAAATTGCACTTTTATAGTGCCAAGTGTTTTTCGCAAAAGGGAATTACAAAGAAATTTTGGTGGGGTGGACTACGATGGAGGTGTACTCACTTCACTTCTGCGCCTAAAGGTGGTCACAGACCATCCCGATAGCACTGCTCCCTGACACAGAAGTTACGTTCGCCCCTGCGGGGGTTTGGCACACCTGTCGAATTCGAGTAAAAATCAATGGTGGCTTTAGCAATTCTGCGCGTTGAAAAACTCAAAGCTTTCGGTAATGTGGGCGGTAGCGAGAAGCATACCGCCCGTTTACAAGATACCCCAAATGCCGACACAACTAAAAAAAATATCCGGCTGATTGGCATCGAGGACGGCACAGCACTAGAAGACTTGGTAAAAACCAAGATAGCCAGCACCACTAAACACAAACCGCGTAAGGATGCAGTGCTGTGCAGCGAAATTTTTTTGAGTGCATCACCCGAATATTTCCGCCCAAATGACCCATCAAAGGCGGGGGAGTGGGACAATCACCGAATGTTGGACTTCGCTAATGCTTCTCGCACTTGGTTGATCAACAACTATGGTGATAAATGCGTTAGGGCTGAGTTGCACTTGGATGAAGCTACTCCCCACATTCATGCTTATGTCGTTCCCATCAACGACAAGACTAAACAATTGAGTCACAAAGAAATGTTTGGGGGTGATGGTCGTGCTGCCAGCATCAAGTTATCCAAGCTGCAAGACAGTTATGCTGCTGCACTAGCACCTTTGGGCATTGAAAGAGGGGTAAAGGGCAGTAAGGCAACTCATACCAAAGTTAAAGAGTATTACCAAGCGGTTAACAGTGAACCACTCACCGCCATCTGGTCAAATAACCAATTAGCACCCGCACCATTTGAATCAGCTAGAAATTACGTTGCCAGGATTCAGTCTGATGACCAGTTCCAAGCGATTAACCACCAACTAGCTGACCGAAAGTTCATGGCACAGCGATTGGAGAGAGCTTCCCAACTCGCCAGAGATAGTGAAAAAGAGCGACACTCTCTAGAAAAACGGGTGCAATTGTTAGAATCTCAAACAGAACAACTACGCGATTTACCTTTGGAGGATGTTGCCTGGGAGCTGGGGTTAGATCATGATCATGAAAGATGGAGGGGTCACGGGCACATTATTAATATAGATGGCTCCAAATTTTACGATTTTTCACCCGAACAACAGAAGGGCGGCTGCGGTGCGATTGACTTGGTGATGCACGTTAACAACTGCAATCTCAGGCAGGCGGTTGTTTGGTTACATGAGCGATTTGGTGAAGCTGGAGCAAAACGAGCAGCGATCGCCAAAACTCGTCAAGTGACTGCTGAGATTATCCAGTTAGAACCACGTCCCCAATTCACACTACCCGTTGAGGATAAAACCAAATGGCAAGCAGTCTCTAATTACCTCACCCAAAAACGAGGGATACCCGAAAACTTTGTGGAAGTTCTGCACACAAGGGGGCTGGTTTATGCCGATTCCCAACAAAATGCCGTGTTCGTGATGCGGAATCTTGAAAGGAGAGCCAAAGGTGCATTCTTGCGGGGGACACGGGGAGAAAACAATCAAATCAAGGGCTACGAGAAAGGGACTATTAGGCGTGATAGTTGGTTTCACTTTCACATGGGTGGACAGCCCACCGATCCAGTAGAAAAAGTAGTGCTGTGTAAGTCGCCCATCGATGCCATGTCTTTTGCCATGCTGGAGTATCTTAAGAGAGGCGACATGCCACCGACCAGAACGCTGTACATGGCAGTTGATAACCCCAACAGCTTGCCAGTGGAGCAATTGCAGAATATTCCTAATGTAAACGTGGCTTTTGACCCGGATGAGGCAGGGTCAGCAGCTGCACAGGCTGTTAAGGAACTGCTGCCACAGGCCAAAAGGCAATTGTGCAAAGCGAGAGATTGGAATCAGCAGCTACTCGATTATTCCAAGCAGTTAAGGCAACAGCCTCTTCTTGAAGAGGATTTGAGTCTTTAAAAGCCATTTTGTAGTACTGATGTATTTTTTAGTAGTTTTTTTGATTACTCTTCAAATCAAATCACTTTTGGCTCTCAAAAACTTTCCGCCAAACGTGGCGTACTGTGCGTCAAAATCCAAAAAATAAAATTCCGCATTCCTTACCACAGATTTACCCTAGATTTACCCCAAATTATTCAAAAAAGACGCCAAAAACCTTATATCTCAAAAAGTCAACTCACTTTCAGAAACACGAAAAGCTAACATTATTTATGCTTATCAGTTTCAGCCAAGGTAGCTGCGCTCCGAGTACTATTGAACGCGCAAGCAAAAAAGAGCGAGCATTCCTCTCAATCATCACCAAAAGTCAGTAAACCAAAAAGTTTTTTAGAAGCCTTACCATGCGGACATTTCAGTAAAATGCAGGGATACCCCAAAACAACCTATATGTGAGCGGGGATGCTTGTATCGCTTATTTGCATTATGACAGTGCGACGGTTGATGTTACTTTGGGATGTCATCTGGGAAGACTAAGGCTAAATAAAGTTGGGTATCTTCCTATGAGTGACAGCTTAAACACTTACACGGTCATCATGCTTGGACCACGGGGATCTGGTAAAACTGTCTATCTAGCGAGTATGTATAAAAAGCTATCTACGCAAGGAAAACAAGGTTTTTTCTTGGAAGTTGATAGCGCAGAAAAGCGTAAGCGTCTCCATAATATATACACCCAAATCGCCATTGATGAAAAATGGCCCAAAGGAACAACTTACGATGAGGTGTCAGAATGGACTTTCACCTGTTGTGTTCAGACAGAAAATCTACCAATTTATTCAGCTTGTCGATTTAACTATCTTGATTATGCAGGTGGCAGACTCACAGACGAGATGGAAGATGAGGATACTTCTTTTGAGAGTAAACTGCAAAATGCTGATGCTTTACTAGGACTGTTAGATGGTCAAAGACTGAAGTCGCTTATGCGTAATGAAAAGCTAGGGTTATTTTGGGTAGTCAATGAACTGCCTAATATGTTGAACATAATGCAACGCAGTCAAAAACCCATTCATTTTGTCATTAGTAAGTGTGATACTCTCATCAATGAATATAGCCTGGAGCAACTACGAGATCGTTTGCTAGAGATTGACGAATTTAGAAACTTAATTCAACTACGTAATCAAGCCTGTTTACCAGTTCGACTTATTCCGATTAGTTCAGTAGGCATGGGCTTTGCAGAACTTCAGCCAGATGAAAGTATGGCTAAAACAGGCAGCTTACCTAATCCATTTTTAGTAGAAATGCCTCTAGCCTGTATTTTGCCTGACATGATTAAAACTACCTTAGAGGAATTGATAAAGAAAAAGCAAGAAGGACTAAGCAAACCAATTGAAGTTAAACCTAATCTGAGTTTTTGGGAGAGGTTAGGACAGGTTGTTGGAGGCGTAGGGAAAGTTGGTATTGGCATAGTAAAACAAATTTTGCCGAAAAAGTACAGGTTTGCTGAAGATATTTTAGAGGACTTAATTGATTTTCTTGATGATCTGGAGAAACCAGCCCAACAAAAACGAGAAGCAGCACTAAGAAGAGCCGAGGAACTCCGTCGTAAACAAGCCGAATCTCTGAGAAAAGTTACTGATGAAGAAACAGCACTTAAGCACGTTGTTAACTGTTTTATTTCGCTTACAGATGAACTTGAATCTAAATTTCCTGCATCTAATCTAAAACAACTCTAGACAACCAAAGATTTTCTATGACAGATATTCAGGCTTGGGCTTTTCTAGTTGGGTGTAATCAATACCTTGACTATAGAACCATAGTTGCTCCCAGCTTTATGTGTGAATCAAAAACGTCAAGCCTACTAGCTAAAGCAGCAGGTGGAGATTTAACAGAAGTTGGAACGGCATACTATCGTGAAATTCGTAATTCTAAAGTGGGTGATCTCACTTTGATTTTCCGTGTCATTGAGGCAACATCGGAAGATACAGGAATTGAAGGGCAGGGAGTGCTTAAAGATTTATTTGGGAGAGAAATTGATTTAATAGAAGGTATTGTTTTTAAAGGATTACAACCTGATGTCGTAGTGACTCATGAGAATCTAGAAGAAATTCATCGACATTTAATAGTTCACTATTGTGATTTTTGGAATACTACAACTTCTCAACCTGCTATTACTTCAGAAACTCTGATTTGGATAGATGGTAATAAATCGAATAGCTGCTTGAAATATATCAAGCTTAAGGATTATTATCTAGATTTGAGACAGCAGAAAGCAATTGAGAAATTATCAAAATTTAATCAGAACCAATCATGGAAGAGTTTGGGTACAAAAAAATATGATGGAGAAATTACTTCTGTAGTGTACGTACCTAACCAAGAAAGTATCATATATCGTTATGAAAGAACGGTGGTGATTGCTAACTGGGAAAAAAAGCAATCTAAAAAATTGTTTGTAAAGAGAAGCCTGGTTGGTGATTGCCCTACTCCAGTAAGCATCAGTCAGAATGGTGGATTTGTAGCTACTGCAATTATTGAAAAGCAAGATAGAAACATTGTAAAAATTTGGAATATCAATAATATTTGGAACTATAAGGACGATACAATCAGTCCTATTGTGAACTTTGAAAGTTATTCATTTGGAATAGTTGGAAGTAACGTTTTTGGTAGAATTCATACAGTAAATTTTTCTCCTGATAACACCATTCTGGTAATTGCTGGTGCAGATAAAACAATTGTTATGTTGGATATCAGCAGTGGTGGTGAACTAGGAAGGCTATATGGACATTCAAGTACAATTAGAACTATAGTAATTAGTTCAGACGGACGACTTATGGCTAGTGGAGATGAGCATGGAAATATAAAAATTTGGAATTTGCAAAAACAACATGAAATTGACCAAATTAATATGAATTTACCAGTTAGAACATTAGCATTTAGTCCCGATAGCAAAACTTTAGTGAGTGGTGGAGATGATTGCCATATAAAACTTTGGAACACTGATAATAGAACAGAAATTACTACACTTGAACAACACTCTCAACCGATAAACACGCTGGTTTTTAGTCCTGATGGTCAAATGATTGCTAGTGGGAGTGATGACTGTACAATAAAACTTTGGGATGTTCAAAAAAAGATAGAGATGGCTGAACTAAAAGGACATACTAAAGGAGTAACATCAGTATCCTTTAGCTCTGATGGTCGAACTTTGGTAAGTGGTAGTAAAGATAAAACAATTAGATTATGGGAACGTTCATCAGTGTAAGGGACACTCGTAAACACCCTATGCTTGGGAGTCCAACTTGTTAGCCGCAATTCAAGAAATAGTTATCAAGCCAATGTTGAGCAATACGCCTGCGCGGTCGTACCTCTCAAATGGCTTTGTCTGTCTGACTTGCAACTTTAAATTAAGAAATGGCTAATCTGCGTTGCTTCAACCAAGTAATAAATCAGCATCTGTTTCATTGTAATTAGAACAAAAAGACTATCCGCCCAAAAGTCTTGTCAATCAAGGGTTTCAGTCAATTGCGTCGTTTGTTGTTCATTTGCTACGAAAACCCGAATTAGCACTCCTAACTAAACGCACAGCTCAATTGCGTTCGTCCACCAATCAAAGGCAGAGGCAGGAATTAAGTCTATCAGCGATTATTCTGTCTACAATGTATTATTATAGACATTAAAAATACGATGCTGCCCTCTGTATTTAAAACCTGTATCCCTAGAGAAGAAATTTTAGCGGGGGAAGTCTCTCCTGAATTATTCGCTGCTAAGTTGCGATTGGTTGTTGAAGGTAAAGCGCCCCAAGTCTACCAAGACCCCACAGCCTTTTTCGCCAATACTTTTGCTACTGACGGCTTGAAAACTTTAATTTCTGAAGTGTTCGGGCGTTTGGTGGGTACTGCTATTGGTTCACCTATTATTCGACTGGAAACCAGCTTTGGTGGTGGTAAAACCCACGATGAAATTGCTTTGTGGCATATCGCCAAAAATGGACGAGACATTCCTGGACTAGACCGTTTTGCTGACCTTAATTTGATACCAGACCGTCCAATTCAAGCAGCGGCGATCGCCTGCCAAGACCTTGACCCAATGAACGGCGTTTACCATGAAGACACGGGTATTACCACTTACACACTTTGGGGAGAAATTGCTTACCAAATTGGCGGTGTAGAAGGCTACAGTTTACTCAGGGGTTCTGATGAAAAGCGAGTTAGTCCTGGTACGGTAGTTTTGGAACGGATCATTCAAGGGCAACCCACTGTTATTATCCTTGATGAAATTGCGCGATATTTACGAGCCGCGAAAGCGACGTTAGTAGGAAATAGTAATCTAGCCGAACAAGTTGTCGCCTTTCTATTTTCCTTAATGGATTTGGCAGCAGCTTGCAATCATCTAGTATTTGTCTATACTCTGGCTTCTTCTAGTGATAGTTTTGGCGAAGAAACCACCGAAATTCGTGAGGCAATTTCCGCTTCAGCCCGTCAGGAACGTATCCTGAAACCTAGTACTGATATTGAAATTTATAACATAGTCAAACAGCGTTTATTTAGCAGCATTGATGCTGAAGCAGCCGAAAAAGCTGCTAGAGAATATTTGCAAACTTATAAAGCTAGTCGCATTAATTTACCAGATGGTTGTAAAGATGCACGCTACGCCGAAAATATCGAACAGAGTTATCCCTTCCATCCCGAACTGTTTAGCCTGCTGACTAAAAAAATTGCCTCAATTCAAAATTTTCAACGCACTAGAGGCGCTTTGCGGTTATTTGCTAGGGTAATACGTTATTTGTGGCAAAATGCTGACAGTTCACCGTTAACAGTCAACAGTCAACAGTCAACAAACTGGATACCCTTAATTCATACCCATCACATTCCTATAGGTATTGAAGAAGAAATAACCAGCGATTTAACTTCACGCTTGGAGCGTCCATTGATGCGTATCCCCATCCAAGCGGACATTTATAATCCGGATGGGAGAGAAGCACATGCTCAACTACAAGACGCAGAATGGACAGCCGCCGGGAAATTTCCCTTTTCCACTTGGGTAGCGCGGACCATTTTTTTGCATTCGATTAACCAAGGAATAGCAGCGGGTATTCGTCGTGCGGAATTAAATTTATCGCTGCTGACACCAGGATTAGAAATTGGTTTTGTCAATACAGCCTTAGAAAGATTGAGTGAAGTTGCTTGGTACTTGGAAAACGATGCGATTACTTCTATCGCTCGTTTTAAGGAAGAACCATCAATTAATAAAATTATTTCTGAAGAGAAAGCACAAATTGGTATTACTGAAGCGAAAGATGATTTACGCAATCGTCGCGATACTATTTTTGCTGATAAATTCTTTAAGCTAGTTTCTGCGCCGGAATCACCAGCGGATGTGGATGATGTAGCTGATAGCATCGCTTTGTGTTTAATTGATTTTAATGAAGCGACTATTTCCGCTACTACAGAAGCTCCTCCGCCAATCGTGGAGAGAATTTTTAATGAAACAGGTGAGTCAGGGAAGTTTCGTACTTTTAGAAATCGTTTGTTATTTTTAGTAGCAAATAGGCAAGAATTAGACCGTGCAATTGATAATGCCAGGGAGTATCGAGCGATTCAAAATATTCTCAATTCTCCCAATCGCTTACAAGATTTATCAGAAAGTCAGCAACGACAACTCAAAGATAAAAAAGGCAGTTTAGATTTAGCAGTCAGAGTATCTTTAACTAATGCCTACCGCCACTTATTTTATCCAGCTAACGACCCGGTAAAAGCACCTAAAGGCTTGATGCACTATACTCTTCCAGCACAAGATTCTAGTGATGTCAAAGGCAAAAATAATCAACAGGATGTGATTTTAAAAGCGCTACGAGATTGTCAGAAAATTCGTAGCGAAGATGCACCATCCTATGCACCTGCTTACATTTTGCAGAAAGTCTGGCTGTCTGGCTTAGACCATTGGACAACTAAAGCATTGAAAGAAGCCTTTGCCAAAGACCGAGGTCTAAATATACTTCTCGATGCTGAAGTTTCTAAGCTGCGAGATACTATCAGGCAAGGTTTGCAGACAGGAAACTGGGATATGAAGGTCGGAGAAAGGTTATTTATTAAAACCGATGATGGTAATTTTAGCCTTCCTGACACCATCGAATTTTCTGAGAGGATGGTACTTTATCGCCGGGGAATTCTGGAACCACCTAAGCCGCGAGAAATTGAACTTAGCGCCCAAGTAATGTCCAGTACTGATTCCCAAAAACCAGTGCGGGTAAGGTGGAAAGCTTCAGGGGCGTTGGCAATTAAACTTTATCAAGATGGAAATTTGGTAGTGAGGGAATTTCGTCCTAGTGATGAGTACGAGACTAACATCGCTAAAACGACTTCTTTCAAAATCATAGCTGACTATGGCAATGGCGAAGTAGTTGAGAAAGAAACCCAAGCAACCCTACTAACTTACGGTACAGGTACAACCGGTAGGCCTACCGCCGGAGAACAACCAGGCTTATTCGATGTAAAGCCAGAAGAGTTTGACTTAGACGGTACGCTCGATAGGGTGTTTAATGAATTGAGCGATCGCATCCAGGATAACAAAGTCCAGGGGATAAAATCTCTGGCAATTTCTGTGGATCAGGTTATGGACTACCGCAAGCTAATGACGGCTTTCCCACTGTTAGCGAAACTACCTTTACAAATCGACCAAACAGCAACGATTACTGTTGGTGAACAATTTATACGCTTAGAATATCAAGGTCCCGTCAGAGGATTTCAGAGTTTCCAAGGTGCCGTCAACACTTTGCTGGGTAGTCCCGATGTAGCAGCCGATGTGTCGCTGCGGCTATTATTTGAATTTTCATCACCAGTGCAACCAAACGGCGCAGAAATCAGTAATATCAAAGGTGCCCTAAATCGTAACCCGGTTGAGAGGCTGTCTTTGATGGCGAAAGTAACATATTAGTTGGCTGTTGACGGTTAACAGTTAACAGTCAACAGTCAACAGTTAACAGTCAACAAATATGCAAGAGTTTCAATTGCGAGTGGTTCCCACAGATAACAATAACTTTGCACTGGAGTTGTATCAGTGTGCTTATAAAAAAGCTGGTGAAAAAAAGCGTCCTTCTGCCAAGCGGATTGGGCGCTTAAAGGGTAATGCTTTAGTGCAGGCGAAACAGGCAATTTATGATTGCTTGAAAGCTAATAATTATGACCCAAAAACCCTCAGTTGCAATCGACAAACTCCCTATATTTTGAATGAAGAAACTGGAGTAAATTTGGCGTTACTGTTTCAGACTTTGCAACCACTTTCTAAACCAGAACGCATTGCTAATATTGCTAAGGGAATAGTAGCAATGAGTAATGAAGAATCCCACTATTGGTTTGCCAAGATTAGTAATGGTAAAAGGAGTGTAGCATTGAAGGCGATGCGGATACTTTTAGGGGATAGCTAACTCAGAGAAATCAATTCTACTGCCATTAATTTAGTGTGTACTCCTTCCAAGAGACGCATTGGATTGGAACATTTGCCATAAATTGGGAGATGTCCCTGCGACCGTAATAAGTAGGGACTCCTCTGGAGTCTTGAGCCATCAGCACAATAGGTATTACTGGAAATATAGGTTGAAACATTCGTATAGTTTTGTCGGCTTCAGTTTTGTTATCTAGAATATGTTTCTTGACGATAACCACTGCAAAAGTCACTTTCTGTTCCTTGATGATTGCTCCTTGAAATTTCATGTTTAACTCCTGGAAAATGGAATTCGACAAGGCAGACGATGGCGATCGCCCCTGGCGCGACGATTGCGATCGCTATTGCTACAGTCCAAGCAATCATCGTTGGCACGTGGCTCTACGTTGATAATGCTGCGTTCTCGTGCAAACCGAAACTGATGACACAGCTGGACTTCGGGTTTATACAGCCCTGTGAACATCATCATAAAATCGTTCACGGCTTGCTCGGCAGACTTAACATTAAGTGTAATTACACTAGGTTGAGCAATATTTTCATCTTCTACATACTGCTGATTGCGGCGTTCCTCTTCGCTTAACGTTTCTTGTTGCAAACGCCCTGGCGGAATCAATTGATGACAGTGCAAGCAACCGCCGTAAGCATAGGGAAGTACGGGGCGAGTGGCAGTAAAAATATCACCAACTTGCTTTGTTTGCTTATCGACGGGAACCTTAGCACCAATCTGCATCCCTGGAATCAGGTATTGATATACCAGCGCGTTGAAAACCAAACGGCTTTGCATTGAGTCTGCTGCTAAAAATATGAAATCGGTGTCCACTAACAACTTTGCTGTTGGCTCATCGATTATGTTCCCTACAATAGCGTCGTAGCGAATGGAAGGATTAGCTTGCTTTGCAACCCGACGGGCAATATGGACTTTATAAGCAGACAACCGCTTGCCAAGTTTTTCTAACCAAGGAATACCCGATTTGGTTAACCAAGTCATTGCATCCCAGTAGGTTGCACCAACAACACGGGGGAGATTGGTTAATTCAACTCGGTCAAAGTCGATGGCGACAATATGTCCGACTCCCAAACGAGATAACCATTCATTAATTAACGAACCTCCCCCACCAAGACCGATTATTCCCACTTTTAAATTCGAGAAAATTTCTTGTCCGACATCACCAAACATACGTGAGTGACGGTCATACATTGGGTTGGCGATAGGCGATGGTCCTCGACCCGCTGGGAGCGATCGCGTTCGAGGTGAAGGATAAAGTCGGCGGATATTTGCGCCAATGATAGTCATGTGGTCAAGTTGATACCGACCAGAGGGAGTCCAAATATCTCCAGCTACCGCGTTTTCGGCAAACACCAACGCCCCCACCGGGCCGCCACGGGTAATATCCAACAGTGCCGGATACCCCCGCTCGTGGGATGCCATGTCATCGGCGGAAAAACAAACCTCGTCTCGACCGCCATGACAATGTACAGCGAGGTAACAGAGATTTTGTTCCGCACAGTAGCCTGATATTTCAGCTACAAATTTTGCCGTCAAAGCTCGGTAGCCCCGCGTGCCGGGTACGTAGTCAATCTTGTCGCGTGCCAAGAAAACTTCCCGTGCCAGCAAGCGGGTGCCGCGTGAGGTTTCGACAATACCTGCTGCAATGACCGCACCATGCTCATCCCCATCACCAGGAAAGAGGTGATTGTCAAGCTTTTTAAATAACGGCGCATCGATTCGGAACTCGATTGGTTCTTTCATAGGCTCCTCAACCACTCCAACACCTTACTTAACTTAGTTGCAGCCGTGTCGATGGCGGCATTCCATCGGTTTGAGCGCCGCGACACTTGGATTACCTGCCTATTTCGCCAAGTAGCTGGGGAGAATCCGGCACCTTGGACTAGATGACCATCAACCCGGCGCAACTCCCCATCAAGATAGTGCGGGTAGACATCTGCATAAGGATATTGATAAGAAATCGTGAAGCCAACCCAAGATGTGTAAGGTACGTACCGTTCACCAATTAACAAATCATGAACGATGACGTATGCACCACCTTGTCCCTCAGCTTCCACTTCAACGGGATGTCCGGGAAAGGCTTTTTGAATTTCTGCGATCGCCTGTTCAACTTCAGGTGTCATCGGTATCTCCTATGAGTTGTCATCTGGTGCAGTGGCGCGAAACTTTTGCTTCTCATGCAGGATAACGGTTTCGCCGTCTCCAATTTGTTTGAGAGGAGAATTGCCTTTGACCTCGAATAGTACGAAATCTTCCTGAATTGCTATGCCCTGCTTGATAGCAGTCTGTTTAATCTCTAAGCCTGTAGCCTTATGCTCTGAGAAATTTACAGGGCGTTCGTTGACAGTAACGGTAATGGTTTTTGGCTTTTTTGCCTGTAGTTCTGCATCTTGCATAGATTCAATTTGCATATGAGACTCCTTGTGAATTTAATGTTGTGGTTTTAGGATTAGAGCTTTGGGGAGTAGCAGATTTTACACTCCCCATGAGTAAATTGTTCAGAAAACAGACTATTTAGATCCTTTGTGCTTGGTAGGATCAACCAGTTTGTAACGCTGACCTGCTTGTGGAGTCGGAGGTAGAGGTTCACCTTTGGTAACAGTTCGTTCCTCTCCAGTTCGACCACCACGCGGGCCAGTAATTTCGTATTGACCAGACCGTTGTGCGATTTCGCCTGGTTTTTTCAGTTCGTCAGACATAAGCAGTCCTTCTTGTTTGAATATCGAACGTTAACTGACCACATAGTAGCATACTGTTTTAAAATCTAACAATAGTATGAGTGATTTTGTTGTCAAATCGTTCTAAAATTGAGTTGGATGTTCGATTATCAAACAAAGCTTAGGTTACAAGGAGAATGAATTACGCAGAACTAGGTCGCCGAATTCGCCTTGCTAGGGAAGAGGCTGCACTGTCTCAAGATGCTGTGGCACAGCATCTTGAACTGCCGCGTTCTGCTGTGTCTTTAATTGAGAGTGGCAAACGTAAGGTAGACAGTCTGGAACTCGAACGGTTCTCCCGTTTGGTGGGCAAGAGTATTCTGTTTTTCTTTGATGAAGGGTCTGGAACAGTAGAAGCTAGTAATTTTGAGGAGGACGACCCAACCCAAATCCTTTTCAGCGCCAATCAAGCCGTAGATATATCGAAAGACCGCGACCAAATTGAGCGTTTCCGTCAGTTTTATCGCAATTTTGGTGAGTTAGCACGTTCGCTTAACCGCATTCCTGATCCTTACTCAACCGAGCCACAGTACAACATTTTCAAGCCTACCCCAGCTGCTGCTAGGTGGATGGCGGCAAAAGAACGTACCCGACTGGGACTTCCTGATTCAAGTCCTATTAGAGATATGTGGGAGATTTTGGAGAGTCAGGGAGTTAGGGTGATGGCATGGCATCTTAAGACTCCTAAATTAGGAGGATGTTTTATGTTTTCACCCTCCCTTGGTTCTTTCGTTCTAGTGAAAGGTAACATCGGGAAAAATTCAGCGAATAAGCTCAATTTTGTATTGGCGCATGAGTATTGCCATCACTTGATTCATCGGCAAAATAAAGGTATCACCTGCGACCCAAATGGCAATTACCGTCAACCAGAAGAATACTTTGCTCAATGGTTTGCGGCTAATTTTTTGATGCCGGAAGAAGCCCTTGTCCCACGATTGATAACTTACTTGGAGAAGTCTGATGGCGTAATAACTCCTGAAATTGTTATGCATTTAGCGCTAGATTTTGGTGTGAGTTATGAAGCTATGCTCAACCGCATGGCTAGCAAAGGAGTGGAATTAATTGATAAAAGCACTCGCGAGGATTTTTCTCAAGAGATAGTAGCTAATTTATTAGCTAAAATCGGTCGTTTAACACCTCGCTTTGAAAACTTAAAGCAATTCCCTGATGAGTATGTGGAAATGGTGTTTGATGCATACCGTAAAGGTCTGATCAGCTTAGGCAAGTTAGCTGAATTGTTAGAATGTTCGTTAGAGGAAGCAAAATCTCAATTAATGGCTAGAGATATTCCCATTGATTTGGGAGTTGATTCGGATTCAGAATTGTTAAGCGACATTGAGAATGCTTAAAAATTTGGTGTGAGTTTGAACGGAAACAATTAAGTGAAAAAGGAAAATACTGAACCAGAGGCATCGCCAATAATTTTTGATCACACTGTTCTGAGTAATTTTACTTTGACACAGATATTGCACGTTCTTAGAAGGCTCTACGCGGGTAGAGCCTTTGTTAGTAAGGCGGTTCGACGAGAGATTCAAGCTGGAACCGCAAGCACCTGTAATTCTGCTAGCTTGCGTAACCATGCAAAACAACGGGCGATTAATCAGGCTTTGCAGGAAGGCTGGATGCGATCGCCGGATGATGAAGTTAACCCAGATGATGAGGTTGTAGAGTTACGCCTGTCTATGGAATATAGGAAACGTTTTAGTGCGGGAGAGTCAGAAACAATGGCGATTGCCCGTACCCGCAACTGGGTTTTTGCTTCGGATAATGGTACAGCTAAACGGTTTGCCAGAGAACGAGGTATTCGAGTTACTGGAACTTTAGGTATTTTAACCAAAGCCGTTAAAAGCAATGTTATTTGCTCGTCTGTCGCTAATAAAATGCACGCTCAGTTGATTGAAGAAGGTTATAGCCTGAAGTTGCCATATCAAAATGGCATTTCCAGTTTCCCCAATCCATAATACTTAAAGGAAGCTGTACTATTACGAACAATCTATGCCCAACCCCACCCCCAAACGCCCCGCCCTCTTCATCGAAAAAATGATGCCTGTGCAATTACTGAATGAGCAGGTGTATTATGAACATGGTGGAAACCCATTTAAAGGATTACATCGCTGGTATTCGCGTAAGCCGTTATCATTTAGTCGCGCCAGTGTATTGGCTTCGTTGTTACCAGCAGATGTGACGATGAAAGAGTTTGAATATTTGCTGGGGTTAGAACCGGGGAAGGAGGTAAAACTCTATAAAACGCCGCCGAGTTCGGTAAGAATTAAGAAGGTGCAGGATTATTGTGAGAAGGTTTGGGGAACTCGCACACCAACTGTGTTAGATGCGTTTGCAGGTGGTGGAAGTATACCTTTTGAAGCCGCGAGATATGGGTTAAATGTGCTGGCTTCTGATTTAAATCCTGTGGCGGTGGTGACGATGAAAGCCGCGATGGAATATCCGCTGAAGTTTGGCCCAGATTTACAGCAGGATATTGATAAATGGGTGAAGTGGGTTGGGGATGAAGCGGAGAAAAGGTTAGCTGAGTTTTTCCCATGTTTACCGGGGGAAAAAACACTGCATTATCTTTGGGCGCATACGGTCGTTTGTCCGAGTTGTGAGTCTGTTGTACCTCTAAGTCCAAATTGGTGGTTATACAGACGTACTGAGAAACAAAATTTGCATAGATGGTGTGCTGTAAAGCCAATTCCTAATCCAGAAAATAAGCGTGTTGATTTTGAATTGGTTAAGGGTAGTAAAGGAAAAGGGACAACAATATTAACAAATGAAGGAGAATACGAACCAGATACAAAAACTACAATTAGTAGAGGCGTTGGTAGATGTCCAAATTGTAACAGTGTAATTGAAGAAGAAACTATAAAAGCTTATGCTCAATCATCTGGTTTGGGACATCTATTATATGCAGTGGCTTATCGTAAAGGAAGCGGTTCATTAGAATTTAGAACGCCTACAACGATAGATTATGAGGGGTTTGAAAAAGCAGAAAAATTTTCAATTAATAAAAGGAATAATTGGGAACTAGCTGGATTTATGCCAATTCAGGAAATTCCTGAAAATACTCATAGGGGACCAGATATGTACCTATACGGTATTTATAAATGGCATGAAATGTTTAATCAGCGTCAATTTTTAACTCTTATAACTTATGTAGAAATTATCAGCGAAGCCAAGTTAATAATACAGAATGATTATGATTTAGAAAAAGCTAGTGCTATTACACTGTATTTATCAATAATACTGAATAGATGCGTAGATAAAAATTCTCGTTTATCACACCTTGATGCTGTAACAGGTTCGGTTAAGCCAGCGATGGGACAACATTCTCTCAGTTTATTCTGGAATTATCCAGAAATAAGTTTGTGGGGGTTGCTATGGCTTTATGAATCTTCTAGAACAATTTCAGATTATTCTGAATTATGCCATTTAATCAACACTAAATTGATTTTTTCTATCCCAGAAATTGAACTACACGATTTAAAATCAATTCAAATAGACGCAGCATCCGCCGATAGCTTAACTCATATATCTGATAACTCTGTAGATGCTATAGTCACCGACCCACCTTACTATGATTCTATTCGTTATGGTGAAATTTCAGACTTTTTCTATGTATGGCTTCGAGCAAATCTATTAAGTATCTTTCCCGAATTATTCTTTAACGAACTTACCAACAAAGACAGAGAAGCGATCGCAAATCCGGGAAGATTCCGCAACATGGGAGTATCCCCCGAAGAACTCGCCAACCAAGATTATGAAGCAAAAATGGCGATGGCGTTCGCCGAATACCACCGCGTCTTACGCGACGACGGCGTAATGACAGTACAATTCAACCACAAAGACTCCGGCGCGTGGGATGTTCTCGCCAAATCCCTCATTGATGCTGGTTTCGAGATTACCGCATCTTGGGCAGTCAGTACCGAAAACCCGCAAAACTTGCACCAAGCGCAAAAAAACGCAGTTTCCAGCACCGTACTTTTAGTATGCCGCAAACGCGACCCCCAAGCCGAACAAGCTTGGTGGGATGATGTCCGCATTGACGTACGAAATATCGTCTTTGAAAAAGCGCCAGAAATCGAAAAATCTTTAACCGAAGATACTCGTCCCGCAGCTGATAGAGTAGCAGATCCACGCCGCCGCATTAAACCCCCTGGTATTGACTTGTGCTTAACCGCTTACGGTTGTGCTTTAAGTGTGTTTACCAGATATAGTTGCATTCTCGACAGTGCAGGTAATCAAGTCGAACCGAAAGCTGCATTTGAAGAAGTTCGCCAAGCCATAGTCGAATACCGACTGCAAAGCTTATTAGAAGGTAAAGACTTCAACGGTATCGACCCCTTAACCCAATGGTACATCCTAGCGTGGGATACTTTTGAAGCGCGAGAATTTCCTTTCGACGAAGCCAGACAACTCGCCTTAGCAGTCGGTGGTTTTGATGTTTCCGACTTAGTGAAAAAGCACAAATTACTCGACTCCAGCAGTGGTTATTGTAAATTACTCACCCCGCAACAACGCCTGAAAAAACGCGCCTTCTCCGTTATCGACACGGAATTTTCGGCACGATATCTAGTAGATGGACTCCATGCAATTATTGCCCTTTATGAGGAAGAAGGCAATACAGAACCCGTCCGCAGATTTCTGAAAAATACTGGCTTAGTCAGCAACGATTTATTTATGCGGACATTTGAAGTCGCATTGAAAGTTATTCCCAGAATTGGCGATGAAAAGAAACGCATCCCCGAAGAAAAAGCGTTGTCAGATTTGTGGTTAGCAATGGATGAAATTAAAGCCAAGGTTTCTTACCAGCAGACTGAGTTACCGTTAAGTTATGGACAGATGAGTTTAAACTTAGATTTTGGGGGTTGAGAACGGCTTATGTTCAACTACAATCCTTTAGAGTGCCTACCTTCATCGGCAGAATTACCAGATTCAGATGATACCCCCGTGGATAACGAACTGCAAATATTAATTCCCAACTTATTATTAGCCATCTTAGCTGCAATCTGGCAAATCCGTGAGGACTGGTTTTTTGGCATCAACATGGGAATTTATTATACAACCAGTAAACCAGCCATTGTCCCCGACGGTTTTCTGAGTTTGGGTGTAGAACGTTTTGTAGGAGAAAATGGACGTTCTAGCTACGTACTGTGGGAAGAAGATAACATTCCCCCAATTTTAGCCTTAGAAATTGTTTCCCAAACTTACAATTACGAATACGAACAAAAGAAAATAGATTATGCCCAATTAGGCATTTTATATTATGTCATTTATGCCCCAACAAGACTGCGGCGCAAACGACAAAGATTAGAAGTTTATCGCTTAGTTGACGGTCAATACATTTTACAACCAGGCGATAAAATTTGGATGCCGGAAATTGGTTTAGGTATCGGACGCGAACGGGGAACCTATCAAGGAATCACACGGGAATGGTTATATTGGTATGACGAAAATGGTAACAGATATTCTACACCTGAAGAATTAGCACTTGAGCAACAACAACAACTACAACAAACTCAACAACAGCTTCAGGAACTTATAGCTAAATTACAACAAAAAGGAATTGACCCCAACATACTTTAAACAGTTGACAGTTATCAGTTAAGAGTTATCACTCAACCGTCAATAAATGAGGAAACATCAGATGAAGATTAAAGGAATAAAACGCGGTCAAACTATCGAATTATTAGAACAAATCAACAATATTCCTGACGGTACAGAAATTCTAGTTGAGTTAGAAATTACTCCAACTCAAATTAGTGAAACAAAACAGCCTCTAACGGATGAAGAAAGACTAGCAAGACTTAATAAATTATTTGGTGCTTGGAAAGACCAACCTGATTTGATGGAAGTCTTTGCTGAAATTGACGAACAGCGTCACGCTTATCGAGGTAGAGTGATAGACTCAATTGATAATCAAGATAACAGCTAATGTACCTGTTAGATACTAATATTTGTATTGCACTGCTAAATGAAAATCCCAAAGCAGTTGCTAAATTTAATCGCTTTTTTAGCCAATGCTACCTCTCCACAATTGTAGTTTCGGAACTGTATAAAGGAATTTACTGTTCTAAACAGGTTGAAAAAAATTTAGAAACATTGGCACAGTTTACCGAACTTTTACCAGTTGAACCATTTGACTTAGATGCTGCTATTGAATTTGGCAAGATTCAAAGCGAACTAAGACAGATTGGTAAACCAACTGGAGAAATTGATGCACTAATTGCTGCGGTTGCTCGTTCCCGTGATAATATCCTCGTCACTAATAATATCAAAGATTTTGAAAATATTACCAATTTACGATTAGATAACTGGTTAGAATCTTGAAAAAACTACGTGAATATCCCTGGAAAATTAGCTACTCCAGCAATACTCATAATACCATTACAGATTTCTATATCCCCGCATTAGAATGCACTGTCCAATATGACCGTAAATCCGGCTTTTTTAACAGTGCTATTCTTAGCAAAGTTGCCCGTGGCTTAGGAGCCATGCTACAAAATGAAGGGCAGATGCGGTTAATTATGGGTTGTCAGTTTAGTCCAGAAGATTTAAACGCAATTCAGCAGGGATATGCACTGCGAGATGCATTGTTAACCCGCCTTGATGCGGACTTAAAACCACCAGAAAACCTTGTCCAACTTAAACACTTTGAAATTCTTAGCTGGTTAATTCAAAATCAATATCTTGATATTAAAATTGCGATTCCGCTTAAAGAAAATGGTATCCCAGAAGTCAGCGAACAACAATTAGACCCACGACATATTTTTCATGAGAAAGTTGGTATTTTTACTGGTGTTGATGGCGAGAAATTAGCCTTTAACGGTTCCAATAATGAATCTATCGCTGGTTGGGAAAGAAATGTAGAATCCTTTCACGTTTATTGTTCTTGGGATGGCGGACGAGAACTAGAGAGAGTTCAAGAAGAAGTTTCCAGGTTTGAGCAATTATGGTATGATTTAGCACCCAATGTCCGGGTCTTTGAAGTTCCAGAAGCAGTACAGAAAAAGCTTTTACATTACACTCCCGCTTCCAAACCTACCTGGAACATTAAAGCTGAATTTGATAATACTGTTGACAGTTCACCGTTGACAGTTGACAGAAAAAACAGCCAACAGTCAACAGTTAACAGTCAACAAGAACGTCTTGCTTTTAATCAACTTGCTAATATACATGAACATCCCGGTTGCTTAGACTTTTGTCTAAAATCAATTCCTATTAAACCTTGGCCACATCAAATTAAAATACTCCGTCGTCTTGCTGAAAAATTCCCTCAAAGTTTTCTCATTGCTGACGAAGTTGGTTTAGGAAAGACTATTGAAACAGGATTAATTCTGCGCTATTTATTGTTAGCTAAAAAAGTAAAGCGTGTACTTATTCTCGCACCAGCTAGCGTTCAACCCCAATGGCAAGAAGAACTGCGAGAAAAATTTAATCTCCATTTTTGGAGTTACACACAAAATTCGTTCACTGTTCACTGTTCGCTGTTGACTGAAAAATACCGTCACCAGTTAACAGTCAACAGTCATCAGTCAACTAATCCTTGGAATACCCAAGACTTAATCCTTGCTTCTTCGCATTTAGTACGGCGAACAGAGAGAATGCACCAACTTCTGGAAGCAGAACCTTGGGATTTAGTTGTGTTAGACGAAGCGCACCACGCCAGGCGTAAAAGTCCTCAAGACCGCAAGGAAACACCCAACCGCCTGTTAGAGTTAATGGAACAGCTAAAGGAGAAAACCAAATCCCTGATTCTCCTTTCAGCAACTCCCATGCAAATCGATGCGATAGAAGTTTTCGATTTGTTGCACCTGTTGGGACTACAAGGACATTGGAGTTACGGCGACAATTTCTGCAATTATTTCGCCTCTGTTGCAGGTGGTGCAAAGCGGGAAGTGCTTGACTTTTGGCAAATTATGTGCTGCGATTATTTTCGACGCGGTGGACAACCATGCTCTAGGTTACAGCAGTTTTTACAAAAAAATGACCGCATTCTCGCCTACAAGTTGCAAGACTATTGGCAGAAGGGTAAAAAAATCGTCAATCACAAACAGTTATTGACAGATGAAACTTTCATTACCGCCTCACGCCAATATCTGACGGTGAACACCCCCCTCAAAGACTTGATGTTTCGCCACACCCGCGACACTCTGCGACAATACTATCGGCGGGGACTCCTAGAACGGGATATTGCTACTAGGGTAGTGCAGGATAACGCTATTTCCCTCGAACCACAACGGGAAGTACCGCTTTACCAAGCAGTCAGCGATTACGTGCGTCATTTCTACCGCCTAGCACAAAAAGATAAGCGTTCCTGTTTGGGTTTCTTGATGACTCTGTACCGCAAACGCTTGACCAGTTCATTTTACGCTATTAAATCATCTCTACAACGCCGTTTGGATTATTTGTTGACGGTTGACAGTTCACCGTTGACTGAAAAATTCAACCAACAGTCAACAGTCATCAGTCAACAGTCAACCATTACAAATGATGATTTAGCAGATTTAGACGATGCAGACGACGCAGTGATTACCGGGTTAGAGTCCTACTTTGAACCCATAGACCCCCAAGAAATTCAATATCTTGAAGATTTATTACGCCAATTTGAAAACACTGGGGAAGATACGAAGCTTTCCCAGTTTATTAGGATTCTGCGTCAAGAATTGATAGAACGAGAAAGTGCGATCGTCTTCACTCAGTACACCGATACAATGGACTATCTGCGGGACGCTTTGCACCTATTGTACGGCTCTCAAGTTGCTTGTTACTCCGGTCGTGGTGGAGAACTGTACCAAAATGGAGAGTGGCGTATAGTTCCCAAAGAAGAAATTAAACGGCGGTTTCGTCAAGATGAAATAAAAATTCTCCTCTGTACCGAATCCGCTTCTGAAGGTTTGAACTTACAAAATTGCGGCGTGTTAATTAATTACGATATGCCTTGGAATCCCATGCGCGTTGAACAACGCATCGGGAGAATTGACCGCATTGGCCAAAGGTATTCTACTGTGCGAATCCACAATTTTTATTATGACGGCACTGTAGAGGCGAAGGTTTATCGAAAATTGCGCGATCGCATCAACGCATTTGCCACAGTTGTTGGTAATCTCCAACCAATTTTAGCTCAAGTCCCCACCTTCATTGAACAGGCGGCAATGAGTGCCAATCCAGAAGAAGAGGACGTTTTAATGTCTGAATTTGACTCAGTACTAAACACACCGCCACTACGTCCGGCGATTGAAGAAATGGTAGCAATGGATTTGGACGCTGACTTAGCAGAAATCCAAAAACCAATGACTCCGACTCCCTTCACCCCAGAAAATATTGAGCAGTTATTCACTACCTCAGCAGTTTTAAAAGCTTGCGATGCGAAGTTTGAGAAGAAAAGCGAATGTGCTAGCTCCTATGGAGCCACTACGCGAACGCACAGGCTGATACCTCCACGCGAACGCGATAAGCGAAGCTTAACGCCTTCGGCGTATCGCATTTGGCAACTCGTTTACAAAGGACAGGACTATACAGTTACTTTTTATCCTGAAGTATTTGATGAAATGCCTTCACTGCGGTTAATGAGCTTTGGCGACCCCTTATTTGAAGAGTTGTTGCAAGCTGTTGCTTACTGCATAGATGTTGCGGTCTAGCCTCAGAAACAGCGACACTGCCACGCTCAAGTCCCGTCGAGGTCTGCGACTTTCCCCAACCCGGATTGGCAGACTCAAGTTGCGAACGTGCCGAAATCGCGAATTCTTTTTCATATTCTTTTTTCATGGCTAGCTTGCTTGCATTTCCAAATAATTTATCCATTGAAGAATCCAATTCTTATGCGGAGAATCCGGTAGCATCTCAAGCGCCGCTCTAAATAGAGCAGGACTAATTTCCCGCGAATCCCACAAAACCCTTAGCACTTCACAATCATCGCACCCGGCTAACATCTCAGTAATTTGCGGCGCAATTCTGTTTTCCTCTTCTGTTGTAGTATGGTTGATTACATCAGTTTTGGGTAATGACTCTGGCTGATTTTGGTAGTCCGCATGATCATTTATATATAAGAAATTATTCTCGTCCGGACTACGCTCTTTCTGGCTGTGGTGCTGGCTTTGGGCTGTTTTTGCCAATTGATTTGACCAGCGAATTTTTAGCGCCTCAAAAACGGCAGCTCGGTCGGGGTCGGTCGCCAACTCCTGCGATAGATTGTAGTATTTGACCTGATTGCCCCGTCCGCCTTTTCTGCCAACATAGGTCAATCCTAAACCCAAGCGTGAAAGTATTCTTTGTGCTAACCTAATTGGTTGAGAATCACGCTTAACGGTAATATTCAAAGCAGTTTTGATTAATTTTCTGTTGGAGTAAGCTCGTGAAAGGAACTGTTGCGCCCCATCCTCTTGTCCGCAATACTCTGCCTCTAGGTCTGTGGGGTTAATCCACTCCAACACGCCACTTTTAATAATTGCTTCAACTTTGGGGCCATAGGTTTTGATATCCGGCAGGAATGGTACACCCTTACTAAATTGTTTTAATTTGTGCCGCCACTCCTTCTCATCCTCATATTTAATAGCATCCTGGTTTAAACACCACCAATAAAGTTTTGCTTGGTTAAGCCACCGGCGATTATCCTTATATACTGCCTTGTAGAGAAAATCGGCTGTGAGTTCCACTCCTGGTAGTTCCCGCTCAAGAAAAGCCTTTGATGCCTTATAATCCTCCTCTTGGGTACGTGCTGGCTTGCGCTTAATTTCAATAGCCTCTTCAAAGGATATTGTTTCAGCATTGGCAGTCCGAGTAGCGTCATGGCGTTTAATTTCATCCTTGCCTGCTGTTACCGCATCCCCAACAGATGTTTTTTCAAGAGCGCCAAAATCGTTGACTCTGTGACCCTCATCAATCAACTCTTGCCGCAGCTGTACTGCCAATTGTGAGAGAGAATAATTACGACGAGCTACTTGATTGCAGTAAAGGTCAATATGGGGATTATTCCAAGTGCCATCGTCCCCCATCATTGACTGCAAAACTTCAATCAAATGAGGCAATAATTCAGCGTCATTAGATGCATTTTCTGCTTTCTCTTTGGCTAAAGTTACAGCTAATTGAATTAACTGTGCTGATGTGTCGTGGTAATCAAATAATTGATTTTTGATTTCAGATGGCAGATAAGACGTAGATTCATTTTCAGCATTACTCGCTCTGGCTTTACACCAAACAGTGCGCGGTACTGATTGCCTTATCCTGGCTAGCATCTGCCGCGCCTGGGATGGCTCTAAATTGCCAAAAAACAGCCCAAAAACGTGAGCGAAATACTCAATATCAATAGAGCATCCCACGCCTAATGATGGCGTGTAGATAAGGACTTTTGGTTGATATTTCTCAATACTTTCATTCGGACGTTTGACAAAATCTTTGCCAAAGTCTGACTGCGTAACCTTAGAATCAATCCTGATTAACCCCCCTATTTCTTTATTTAAATATGGGAATTTTTTGAGTAAATATTGATTGAAAGCTTCTGCCTCAGTTTGATTATCTAAAGCTATTGCAATTGGTTGGCAATTTTCATCATCTAACCAGTCTTCTATCTGACTTAAAACTACATCGCGCTTGCCAGTATAAAAATCAATTTCCCAAGGGTCGCCCTTGAAGTCGTGCCGGACAAGAAATGGAATATGCCCCGGTGCAATTTTAGTTAAATAATCAAGAGAAGTATCCGTTAAATCGGCATCTGCTACTATAACTAAGCCATTATTATCCAAACATTCTCTTAATTTATGTTCTAAAGTATGCAAAATCCACGAGCGTCTATCGCGGCAAGTTGAGCTAGTAACAACGTGATTTAGTCCTAGCTCTATCTCATCGATTACTACTAATGTATTCGACCAATCACGACCAAATATTTTGCCAAGAGAATCCCAGCATAAGCCAATCTCACCTATATTTTCAATAATGGAAATTGTGCTTAATTTAGAGCATCCAAACTCAGCAACACCGTCAATGTCAGCATCCTCAATCCAGGTAAATTCCCACTCAACAGCCTGTCCTCTCCCAAGCGCAATTCGGGCATTAATGCTTAAGAAATTCATTCCTAAGCCCTTGTGCCTTATCCGCTCAGTTAAAGTTTCTGGCTTTTGCTGCATCCGATTTTCAAGTAAATTCAGTTGCTCACTGCTGGATATTTCCGGCGAAATAATTCTCTCTGAAAAATAACCACAACAATGTTTTTTGATTTTCTTGATTTGCGTACTCTTACCGCTCCCTTTGGGCGATTTAATTCCTAAAAATCCTTTTGTGGGAACTTGCCCAACTAAATCAGGCAGATATTTCTTGGTTGGGTCACAAACAATATCCGCCGGATAAGTTAGGGTAGTTAATTTCTTTTGTGCTTGTGCTACACGCTCAGCATAATCAATAGGTAGTACATCGCTCTGGCGATTTGCTTGCTTGCCGCCCCATTTAATGCAAAGTGCTTTGAATTCTGCAATTGACAAATAGCGAATTGTGTTGTATTTTTCTGGTGCTAATTCATCAATATCGGGGAAAGTTTTATCAACTTGTCCCCACCAAGCAAATCTGACCTGCCAACCCCAATCAACTAACAGGTTTGTTGCTTTGCGCCATCTAAGGACAACATCTTTATTGGCAACGTCCCCGGCGTCAGGGTAAAGGGTGATAACCTTTTTTGAGCCGACTTCCTGGTGTGCAAGTTCAAGCCAGGACTTAAATAGCTGTGGTGAATACGCCCATTGACCGCCAGCCGCGCCAATAACCAGCTGGTTTAACCGTTGGGCTACCAAGAAAGGTTTAGCGCCTGTCCCCTCTGCTAAGGCAATTCCTTCTGGCTTGCCCGTGGGTCGCAGTACCGTTAGGGGATTTTCGCCCTCTGGGTACAGTGCCAGGGTTTGACCGCTGCTGCTAACCCAGCGGTAACGGTTGCCGTCTGGGGGGTTATGTAACCGCAACTGTAGCGCCACAATTCGCCCCTCAAAGTCGTAGAGGGGGATGAGAGTGCCGTCCCCACTGGTTATTAGCTGCTGTCCGTTCCTGCCAATTCCCGGTAGCCGCTTATCGATGGGTGCTTTTAGGGACTGCCACGCTTGGGCTGACTTAAATCCGCAAGCGTCGATAAGAGCTTGGCTAAATCCGCGCTGTTGTAGATCGGCAAGAGTGGCAGCATCAAGCGACAGCTGATCCAAGATTTGCGAGTAAAGTTGGTGACGCTCGGAGGCTGATAGCGCCCACGAGCGTCGCCGTTGCTCCTCAAGGTTGGCTCTGTGGTGTCGTGCGGCTCTTTGTGCTTCCCATTCGCGCTTGCGTTCTTCACTCCATTCTGTGGTGTTGTCTGGCTTAAAGGTAGCAGTATGTCCATTTGGCTCTTTGACACAGATGTAGCCGTTGACTTTTTCCCTTTTTCGTGCTGACTCAAAGCCGTGACAGAAAACAGTATCATCGGCAAGGATTCGGCAAGCCCCGGTGATATTTTCGCATACTGGACAAGGGTTGTGGCGGCTGCTAGGGATGGGGCGACTACTGAGTGTCATGGCTCACCCCTTTTTTTGTGAGTAAGCCAGTAGAGTTATCGAGCTATCGCCGCTGTAATCAAGGATTTCTAATACTTCCAGGCAATCGGTGAGGTGTTGCTGCGACCATCTGCCATCATCGATTAGCGCGTTAGTTAACTGGCGATTAGTGATGTATTTCGATAATTTTGGAAATGCTGTTTCTTGATTAGTGAGAGGGCTTTGCAGTACAATTTTCGGGAGCAAAGCCCTGGGATGTGGAAGTCGAGGGGCTTTTTTCATTTTTATTACCTCGGTTTAGTGGATACCGAGCAGCCCCTATGGTCTTAATGGCGATAGATTGCTAGCTTAATAGATAGTTTTTTTGTTTTTTGCGGGTGGTTTCCGCAGCTGGGTGAATGACTGGTAATCATTCTTGGTAGAGCTATTGAGCTATTAAGTTAGCAGGCTTGCCCAAAGGCTAAAGGGGACTGCCCACTTTTTTTTATTGCTGTCTGATCACATTATCAGAATTGTTAAATTCTTTTTTTTCGGCGGATCTAAATTACTCTGTTTTGTAAAACCCTTGCTGGCTGGTTGTTTCAAGCCCAAATTGTCCTGGGATACTAGAGATTTTGTCCTGGGATACTAGAATTTTTGTAATCAAGGTAAAACTCTTGCGCTGCATGGGCTAGAGGGTTATTTTTTAAAAAATTTGCATGATTACAAAAAGGTTATTCGTGATTACAAGTCTGTTTTCATCAGATGATTGAGTTTTTTGGCAATATTTGGCGTTATGTGCCTTGTACCCCGCTCAATCATCTGGATTAGTGTTTGAGATACATCCAAATATTTAGCTAGCTCCCTTTGGCTCCAGCCTTTAGCCTTTCGCAATTTGAGTAACTTGGATGCTGTGAATACTTCTGACTCAATAGACAAAGTTGGTTTTGGAGCTATGGGACTGGCTCTGCTATTGATTAGTGCTGGGATAGGTTCTGGTTGATGAATTGTAATGATGGCACAGAAGAACAAATCCAAGTAACCCTTAAGATTGCGTTCTTGGCTGCCTGGTTGGAGCCAGCTTGGGTAGGTTTCTGGATCGTAGGAAATGCTCCAGCCTAGACTGGTTAGAAGCAAAAGTGCTTTGTCCCAACGTTTTTTTAAATCAGACCCACGTCGCCTGTCCTCCTTTGCGGTATTAATCTCTGCTCTTGGCAAGATGTCATTCAATAAAGTTTCCACCTGGTAACGTCCATTTTTATGGGAGCGGTTTTTCAAGGTGAGAGTCAGTGCTAACCGTAGGGCTAGTTCATGATGGTATGGGTCGATTTTTAGAACTTCTCCTGACAACCAGCTAAATTGATATAGAGCTTCTCTGGCTTTTTTCCCGGCTTTATTTAAAAAATGTTCTGTCCAGCCACCTGGTCTGATGCCAATAATCACTTCATTCAGATTGTCAATTGTCCCATTAATAATATTTAGCTGACCCTGTGGTTCAACTACTACATCCCACATCCTTCCTACAGGACAGCTTGCCTCTATTCCACCTCTTTTATTTCTCCCTTCAATCCAAGTCACTTTCACCAGTAAACAGCCAAGGATGAATGCTAGTTTTGCTACTTCATTTAAACGCTTGCCTAATGGTAAATTTGTACGCTTGTCCCACCCTAAATATTTGATAATGTCGCTTGCTTTCAGGTAAAATCTGCTGTTCCAAGGTTCATCTGAATTCATGCAGTGTGCAGCAAAAATAAGATGTAACTTAGCAGTGTCAAGACCAAATTTATCGATAATTTGTTGGGCTTCGTTCCAAGGCAAAATGGTAATATCACCAGGGCTGGATACATAGTGTTCAATTAAGTTACCAGAATTGTTTTTTGCTCCTTTACTATAAATTGCACCTTGGTCAGAATCTTTCCACAAGTCTTTTCGGGTTTGGGCTTCTAGAGCAGATACTATGGGGAATGAAGAAGGTATAGTCGCAGTAGTTTTATGTTTAAATAACGGCGGTTCTGTTGTCAGAAGTTTTGTTGATGTGGTTTGTATTCCGAGCAAAGCTTCTAAAAGCTGAAACCCATTTCTGTAAGCTTCTAAAGCGTTTAATCTTTGAAGTATTTTCCCAGCTATTTCGTATCCGTAGGTAGTAGCTAATTCCAAATCCTCAAAAGTGGCAGAAGAACTTGGAATTCGAGCCGCAAGCATTCCTTCCTGTAACTTAACCTCAGAAGTTTGACGTTTTTCTATGCGGTCACAGATGCCAAAAAGCATATCATTTAAAAAATCTTGTCCAAGAAGATTTTCTAAGTGGCAAGCAAGTTTTTGAGATAATTTGTCGTCTATAACTAGCTGATCTCCACCGAGTAAGGTATCTTGATAATTTAATTCACGATATCGACAGCCCAACTCACGATAGACGGCATTAGCTACTACAACCTTTGATAGTTGAATAGCACTTAGAAAGATTAAATATTGCTGATTATCTGTTTCCATTGTCAGTTTCAAATGGTTTTACAAATGCTGTTTTTGGCTGTGTAACGCGCTCCAGCATTCGGAAGAGTAAGAAACAGGTATTTAGCTAAAAGCTACTGCCAAAGCGATCGCACTCCAGGCGACTCAAAATCCTAAATGTATTTTTTACTAGGGTGCGTTTTGCTGGTTTTGGCTGGCGATACGCCTTTATGCGTAATCGCCTCGCGCTCTTCGCACGGCGTAAGTTGATTGTGTATCTTGGATTCTTAAACATGATAAGCAGTAATTACAGTGCTTTTATCTGAGCTATAGATAGATTCAACTCTTGGATAGGTGTCGTGTGACCACCACAATTTTACTCTGCCACCTTGGGCGGGTGCGCTTCCCACTTCATAATATCCAGCGTTAATCATTCTTTTTTCAAATTCGCCAGATGGTAATGTTTTGGTAGTAAACGCTGATAATCCTTGTATTGTGTGCTTATCAAGCGTCATAACTACCTTGGTACGTCGTAAATATTTTGTATCCTGGTAGTACTAGCGCAATACCTATAGAATCATGAATTTTACCAGGGTATTTATAAGGGTTATCATCGGGTATTGCACCGCCAATTCTTATAGTGAAATACGGACACCAAAAATAAAATCCTGGTATTAACAAATCCATGCTATAGGCAATAGTTCTTAAATTCTCTTGCCGTTTGATTTGTTTAAGTTCAGTATGGTTTAGTTGGTTTTGTTTCTGATTAGTCATTGGTTTTTACCTATATTGTGTATACTGGTTCATCTTCACCAATTTCATTTATACTTTTTCTGTGATAATGTCTGCTGCCAGTGCGATCGCTCAATCAAAATTGCGGTGTCTGCAACACTCCAATTTTTGACGAATGGCGATATCTTCTACTGTGAGCGTTCGCGGCGAATGCTTTTCTAAATTTTTGCGTAAACTTTTAAGCTTAAGCCTAAGTTTTTGGGCTTCTTTAATCGTTAGATTTACTTCTACCATTACCATTATTAAAACGCCTATCTAATCGTTCTAAAATATCCCGAATTGCAATGCTATTTTGTGCTACAAGTTGAATGGTTTCGGCTGTAGTTGTGGTCAAAGCATCAACACGGCTAGTTAATCGGTCAATTGCTCCCTCAATCCTGGTTAGTGCCGCGTCATGGAGGTCTAACGTTTCTTGCTGGCGTTCGGCTTGTCGTGTAGCAAAATCAGCAAGTTGCCGGTGTGCAAATGCTAACTCTTGGAGAATTTGGTTATGGACTGCTTGAGTTGCTTTGTTTGCGGTCTAGCCTGTTTGGTTCATTGTTGGTCATGTTCAGAATCTACCTCTAAATGCCTTGTCATTTCATCGAATTTTTCAATTATTTGTAAATCGGACATCCCATAAATGTTGATGCCTCTACTGTGAAGATAGGCGATTTTAAGTCCGTGTTCTACTTGTAAGTTTTCAGACCTTCCAAATAATTCTGCTATTTCGGCTGTAGCATTTTTTACTTTAGGAGTTAAACGATAAGTCACTGTACTTGACGGTTTATTGCTTTTTGGTCTTCTTTTGCGTGGGCGGGGTTCGGTCACAATTAATAAAGCTTGCATAATGACTACTTAATGATTGTGCATCCCCATGTAGCCTAACGCAACCATTTATTATAGTGCAAGCATAATAAAATTATTATTCCTTATCTAAAAACGCATATTGATAAGAAATAGTGCTTTTATAATACTTGCACTATCTCCCGGTTTTCATTTATAACCATAACTGTGAGCGCAAAACAACCGCCCATGTCAACTAACTGAACCATGAAAAACACAGAGGTTGTTAGACCTAAAGGGTAGACAGTCAAAGGGATAGTCAAGCTTTGCTGTCAAGAGAATGTGGTCAAAAGACCTTTGTCATAAGGAGTAAAATGGCAAAACGTCCAAAAAGAAAAGGATTAATGCCTGGGAAGGATCTTTTACGAATGGTTAGACTACCACAACCACAAAGTAAAAATACTTCTCAGTCACGTCAAAAAAGAACTACTTCTAGTAGTGTTGTCAAAATTAAAGGGGCGTCTAAGGCTCGATGGAAATTTGATAAGCCTGATGTGATGCCCTGTATTTCTTACAAGGTTGATGTTTCTTTGCTTGAAGAAGGAATTCTAAGTCCTATCCCAATTAAAGAAACTGAGTCAGCGATTGAATTGACTTCAAAAGTAAAAGCAACATCTACAAAAACTCAAGCAGAGTTAGTTGTTTCTGATTACTTATCTGTTTTATTAGATGGTGTGAGAGAAGTAGTTACCGACGCTGGCAGAATTGATGTTCTTACTAATAAATACGTGATTGAAGTCAAAGAGGCTTCTGATTGGAAACATGGTATCGGACAAGTGATTGTTTACAGCTTTTACTATCCGAATAAACAACCTGTTTTATATCTTTTTGGTGAAAATATTTTCACCTATAAAGATATAGCGATGTTTCATTGTGAAAAATTGGGAATAACTTACAAAGATGCACAAGAATGGTGCATTAAAGCTCATTTGCCACGTTCTTAATTAGAAGATTTAACACCTAAATGAAAAACCTCGGTCTACGTTGCCTCGGTTCCCGCAACTCTTGATGTATCGGTCAACCACATCAATAAATCAATGGATAAAGAAACGCTTCTTCACTTGCTTAAGGCTGTGCAGATGGCTTTAAATGTTGCGTCCACTTCGCCTTTTTGGGGTGAGATTTCAACCGAAGCCGTCGCTTCTGGGGACTTTTCGTTAAACGATAGCTTGGCTGGGATTGAAACGGCGATCGCGCTTTTGGAAGAACAACAATGACCCAAGGACAAGGCAAATAAAAACCTCGGTCTACTAGCCCTTGCTCCCACAAAAAGATGTATCTCGTTGACAAGGAGATTATCTCATGGCTAAAAATACAATCACAATTACCGCTGCGGCTAAAAAACTTGATGTACCCGAAAAGAAACTTAGAGAAGTTCTCAAGCCTTTTTACCCTGACAACTGGCAAACTATCAAATCCATTAAGCTAAATGAATTTGAGGCAATTGCAGAAGCACTTAAGGACTTGGCGGAAAATAACCAGGATTCGGACGAACCACACCCAGTGCATGATTCGCCCGAACTGCAAGAAGTATTTGATTATAATCAACAGCCTTATTCAGACGACGTAGAACACTACAAAAGTGCCTCGGAGCAAGTGATGGGGACTTGGGAAGGATTCAAAAATTGGGATATGGAAAATGCCTTGGGAGACAATCTCTACTGCAATCTCTCTGAACGAAAAGACTCTGACCTTAACCCCATTAGTGAATTTAACTCTAACCAAGATTTAGAACCGGGCGAACTTGCACCGCAACAAGCCCAAGCCCTCAAAGTCGCAGTACAGCGTACATTTAGCGATTTTGCAATCGACATCAACAACATTGTCTCAGCTTTGGCTTATGCCAGTGCCATGAAGGCTTTTAGCGACTTTAAAACCATACACAGTGCTACTTTCCGACATCACGCCAATCAGTACATTAGCGATTTCGATGCCGAATATCAACAGATGCTTACAGATTTAGATAGCAAGTGCGACCCAAAAGCTTTTTTGAGTCAGCGCGGCATAACTACCGCCTAAATCAAAATCTCGTCGTAGCCAGCACGGTACTTTTTATCCTTTTTTCGCTGGCTAGTTCCTTTTCTATTGCACTGGTTTTTAAAAACCAACAACCAACCAATTACCCCAACCCCGAATATGCAAATCCAAATCCAGATTTTAGACTGTAAGGAATCATCTTTTCACTTTCGTTGGTACTTTCAAACTGACGACATTTTTGATGACGAAATTTTCTATTGGGCGCGTGAATGTCGAATTGATGAGCGAATGAATTGGGATGAAGAAACCGCTCATTCGTCGTGAAAAATTTGGCTTGCTTACTAGCAGCTATGTAGGGAAAACAATGATTAACCACGAATTATCACCAGAATCCATCAAATATGAATTGGTTCAACTACTTGACCGCTTGGTATCAGTTCAAAATCAAAAACAATGGGAAGAATTAGCTACGCCAGAATTGGAAAGTGATTATCAACAAGCAATAGAATATCTCGACAAAGTTTGGTTTGGTTGGCGGTCGTTAATTGGAAGTCAAATTGATTAATAGGATGTGCATTATGGGTTTTTTACAATTTTTGAAAGACTGGCACGTTCGCGAAATTGAATGGAAGCGAGAATCTTATCAAATTGGCTGGATTGATGATAGGAAGAAATTGGAATGGCTCAAAGGAGAACTCTTTCGCAAAGCTCAAGTTGGAAAAGCGCCTCAAGAATTGATTGATGCTATTGACGCCATAACTCATTCAATGAAGTGCGAACGTAGGCAGTGGGCAATAAATCTCGCGTCGGGTGCGATTAATTTTGGAGTGAATGTAATCTCGGTTTTGATAATTGCAAATCTATTAGCACTTCCTATCTGCAACGATTCAAAATCGCGATTTTGCCAGCAAGTAAATTATTTTCCCAATGTGGTACAGGATTATTTTGAGGAACCGCCAAAGCCACTTTCGGATAAAGAATCACTCGAAATTTTACCTGAACAACTATCGAAATAAACATCAAAGCACTGGGATGGTATTGAATTTCCCAGTGCCTCAATCTTATTCAGCTAACAAAAGGAATTATCACATAATGGGTAGAAGAAAACAAGGGACAGTCACAGGCGCGGATTTGTCACCTTCTGACCGTGCCAAGCGCGGTAAACGTAGCTCTAAAGAGTCAAAACATTTTGAGACTCCCACAGAAACGCCTTCACAAAGTTCTCCGCATCAATCAGACAACGGTTTAAAGGAGCGATTGCAAGAAAAGCTAGGCGTTGCTACTAACGCCATCGGAGGTGTGGCGAACGCTGCAAGGCAAGTGGGTAACGGGGTCAAAGCTGTTCGTCGTGCTGTAAGTGGGGGAAGTTCACTAGTTACCGATGAAAGTGATAGTGTACTAGAAGCGGCTAAAAAGCTTGCTAGCGACTACAACCTTGAATTAATAGACCTCAAAGGGGAATTGTCTGGCGACCCTTACGAGACTAGTGATAGTCTTCCAGAATTAGACGCCAAAGAAGCCAATCAGCGAAAACTCAAAATTCAACGTCAAAATAACGCTCTTGATGTGCGATTAGAGCGACGCAAGCAACAGCGTAAGGTGGCAGCAGTTCAGAAAGAAGAACTTAACTTGATAGGCGATTTAGCAGATATTCGCACTATTGGATTTAACGTTGCTCAAAAATACGTTAAGTCTGAAATTGCTCGTACTGATTTGATGACCGAGCAAAGTAAGCTTGAGGAACATGAAGAACTGCTAACTCAGCAAATTATCCGCACCCAAGGCGTTATCAATCTTACTGAAGGTATTCGCACTGAATGGGATCTGAGACTACAGAAACAAGAACGGTCGAACGAGCGCTTAGAAATAGAAGTAGAAAAAGCCAAGAACGAGAATGAGCAACGCAGAGAAGAGGCGGAAGCAATTATTTTTTCATAACCCCTACTTGACCCCTATAACCGTTTTTCGTTAATAGGGGTCACATGACACCTTTTAATACCCTTTTTATTCACCATTAAGCCTACTCGAATTTGATTGCTTAGTGGGTGATTCTTGGGGGCTAATTAGGACATATAAACACTTGAAAGTATTGCAAATAAAGGAAAACTCATGAAAAAAATTGAATATTCTAACACCGGTAACGTTATTGCTGGCTTATCGGGAATCATTTGTGCTGTGAGCGTTTACAGTTTCGCAACTAACCCTAACCCAATGGTTAAAAACTTCGCTTTGAATGCGGGAATGTTAACAGGCGGTGTCGCTATTGCTGCAAAAGGAATAGATAAATTATCTCGCGATTCCATCAATTATCAAATTAGAGATATAGCCAAAGAACACGAAAACCTAATAGAAGGACAAAAGAAAACTATTGGTAAACTTTCGGCTGAAAACATCAAACAACGTGAAAGTATTAGACAATTACGGTCTGAACTAGAGAATAAACAAGCGATAATCTTTAACTTACAAAATTTTACCAATGCACTCAAGGCACAGACTGAAAGTAAACTCAAGGAACTGTCAGAAAAGCTTGGACTAGAGGATGGGAGATATCAAGAATTTAAAGACGCTATCAAGCAAGAATTCTGGAAATTGACAAGAGACAGAATTGATATCGACTATGAACGAATGGGAGAAACTATAGAGAAAAAATTGAACGCGCCAGAATATGAAAATATCCATGACGCTCTGACGAAATTTCAAAACACTCTCTATCAACAACATCGTTATCACTGTGAGAAGTTGTCCGAGATATCTGAGTTAGACGGAGACCCTCTACAAGTTGCGCGAGATGCAACCAATATCTTTTTTGATGTTTCTGACCAAACAGCAGCGCTAAAAGTCAGGCTTAGAAACTTATTGAATTTAGATGAAAGGTTGGCTTTGGATGGGGCACTTGAGGAGCTTGAGATTAGGCGCGACCCTACAAAGTTTGTTTCGACTGAGAAAGTGAAAACAGGGTTGGACTTTTACAAGCACGGCAACGCTGAGAGTATCAAGCGGTTAGAAGATATGTTTCGGTTGAACAAATCAGACTTTGAGGATTTGCGAGAACAAGTAGCTGATTTACTTGATGAGATAGATAACAAAAATCTTCAAATTCAAAAGCTCAAAGATGAAGTTCGCAAACTACAAGCACCAAAACCATTCTATGGCGGTGGAACTATAGCCAAGGTAGGCAATGCCATCAACACTTTCTACTACGAAAAAAATGGATATAAGTTAGATGCTGTGGATTGGGAAGAGAATGACACTGGTTACTCTCTAGTCTTCTCAATCCGCAACAATCCCGGTTTAACCGAGAAGGAATTAGCAGAGGATAACGGATTAGAAAAACTGGCATCGTTCACCAATGCTTTGTACAAGACAATGCCCAAGCTGGACTTTAATTACCAACACTGTCTTTTAACTATTACCGTCAAAACCAGGAGAGCTATTGAAGTACCGACTACCAACGATGCAATGTACAAGCAAGGGTTAATCCCCGCCGATCAATTTTGCGATCGCATTTACAAAGCCTTAGACACCAAACAACAAGGTAAGCCTACACTACGGGTTATGGCTGCAACTGGTGAAGGTAAGGGGATAGCGCTTAAAAACCTGTTAGCTTATTGGGTTAACCAGCCTGGCTGGGAAATTTGGCTTAGCGACCCCGTAGACGGAAGTGATGAAGACTACTGGGATACTCCAAAGATTGCAGCCGACCCTATTCAAGCAGGCATTGCTTACAATTCGTTTGTCGAATTGCATCGCGCAAGGATAAATCAGTCACCAGCCTTTACGGATAAGTTTGTTTTGGCTGTGTTTGACGAATTCGACAAGCAGCACGACGACGACGATAAGGAATCGGCACTAGCCATTATGACTGCTATTCGCCATACCAAACAGCGCCAGATACTCATAGGACAGTGTGCCGAAGTGGGCAAGAACAAATGGACTTGGGATGATATGAACAACTGCGCAATGCTAGTTCTGGGTAATTCAATCGGAACTTTGTGCAAGCACTTGGCTAAGGATATGGGCTGGAGTACCAATAGGGCTAACACGGTCAAGAAAGAGTATGAGAAGTTTTCGGATTGGGCAAGAAAGAATAACGACTCAAATCCAGATATCCCAGGCGAGAATCAATATCGTATTGGACTGTTAGTTGTTAGTGGTCGATATGAGTTTTTAGAGATTCCTAGCGCTCACAAAGGAATTATCCGCAGTGGACAAGCGTTAATCCGTGAGTCGCTAAGTATAAACACTCAAAAAGCAGCTATTTCTAACAATTTAGATAGTCCATTTCAAGAGGTGTCTGAGCCTGTTGTAGATTTAAAGATTCAATGTCCTCACTGTGGTTCTGACGACTTCAAGCGGCACTCTGAGGTTAAGGATTCTAGCCAATATCGTTATCTATGTAAGAATCCTGAATGTAAGAAAACATTTGTCGCTAAGAGGTTTTAATTAATAGTAATAGCGAATTTGTAGAGTTGATTTTTGTTTGGCTGGTGTTGTCTGCCAGCCAAATACCAGACAACTCTCAGGCTGAAACAATTGATTTCACGTTGTTGTCTAGCCAATTGGCTGTACCCTTTAGGGGGTGGGGTTGTCTGAGTTGTCTGTAGCCAATTATTATTACTTGAATTCAGAATCGCCTTTAAGAGCGTCGCTACAACTAGAGGAATTACTATTAGTTAATCTCGTGATGAGCGTTGATGTTAAAAACTCAGACCAGGAGCGTTAATGTGAGAAAACAACAGCGATGAAGGAGAATTGAAAATGTGAGGAAATAATGATTATTTCCTGTTAGGAGAAAATCTGACAAATGTTGTTAAAGAATTAATAGTCAACAAAACACCTGTACACCACACGTACAACAAAAACGAAATCAAAATTGTACAACATACAGTACCCATTTAGCGTACAAATGTTGCACAAATCTCAATGTACAACTTTTGACCAGCAACCAAGAGTAAAAATCATGGGTAGACCTCGAATGAATTATTTTTTTGGTTTAGACCTCGGAAATGGCAATCTCAAAATCGTTGGAGATGCTTTTGAACAAAGGATTCCATCGATTCATCTTGAAGCTACACCAGCCTCGGCATTAGGACATATAACGATAGATGGCAAATCCTACATAGTCGGGTATGGAGCATTGCAATCTCTAAATGCAATCCCTACTGTAGAGGACAAAAGCCTTAAAGTAGAAGGAATTGAGCGATTGTATCTAGGTGGGTTGTCATATGTACCACATTTACCTAAGAAAATTGTGAGTTTCCCAGTAGTTTCCAGCCACGCTTGGGCAACGCATAAAGAAGATATTAAAAACAGACTAAATGGTACAAAAACCGTTGTCTTAGCCGGTTCTGAGATTGAAATAACAACTGACTGTTTGTTAGTAGTCCCCGAAGGTTTTGGCGCGATTGTGGATAGCGACGATGAACGTGTAGCGACACTGGATTTTGGAACAGGTACAACACTAATTACCCCATACATCAAGAAAAAGCCTATGAATTCTGTGCAAGCTTTAAACGGAGGAGTGAATAATCTGTACCTAATGATTAGTGAAGCAATGAAAAGTGTTAATCATGGTTACAGAGGAGATATTAGAGAAATTAGAAGGTGTCTTGAACTCGGTATCTTTGATATCAATGGGGTGAACATCAAAAAAGTTTATCGGGAACAGCTTAAAGATTGGTGGAATGAGCGTTTAAAAGATGTGAGATTAGAAGCTGAAAAACTCAAAAAAGACGGTTTCAAAATTCTCTGTATTGGCGGCGGTGTAGCATTACCAGAAATGAGTAAACTACTAACCAGTAAAAATTTTGAAGTTGTCACAGAAAAGCCGGAATTAGCTAGCGCTAAAGGACTCTACAAATTAGCTTTATCTCAAGCCAAGAAAAAAGGTTTAAGCATTGTGGAGGCTGCATAATGGCTAACCAAAATCCAACCGGGGAACGGGTGAGAATCAAAACCAAATATGCTGAAATTGTTCGCAAGATTGCAGCTATTCGGTCAGAAAACTTTATAGATGCCCTTTACCACATCATTGATTTTTACTGGCAGTATCACAAAGGAAACATCTCACATCTTCCAATTACACCAAATAAATCTACTAGTGAACTGAAAGTACGAAATCTAGATAGTAATGAAGATATCGATATGAGTGATTTCGAGTAAAAGTAAAACCACTGGTTTGTTTACCGGCTCAAGCGTGGTTCTACTCCCATTCTCCAAAGCAAACAAGTTGAAGGAATATTCATTATGTCACACCGAGTCTGGCAAGAGCGCAATGATAATGTGCCAGGGTATTGCTATTTAATAGAAGCGGTCGGTGTATCTGGCATCATACCTGGTCGCCTAATGCGTCGCTGCAAAATCGGCTTATCCAGGAATCCACAAGCACGTCTAGAAGCATTGACCACCAACCAGCCGCCTTGTGAGTACGTCATTCTCCGTACCATTTATGTACAGGATATGGCGCTGGTAGAGGGGATGCTACATGAAAAATTCAAGCACTGCCAAATTAAATTAGAGCGTTCGCGTGAATGGTTCTCACTTAACCCGTGGCAGTTTCAGCTAGTATGGTGGGCATTCGATGATTACTCTCGCGAGTATGGAGACACTAACAGAAGGCAACCGGCTATTAGAGGTGTGGTTGCCGCACTAATAGCCTTAACAGGTTTTGGGATATTAGTAGGGACAGCAATCAGTCCAATTTTTAAAAATCAACCAGAAATGATAGAAATTCAGCATAAGAATTGACGGCAGTTGTATTAATTCAAAAATCAAAGTCCAAAATGTTGATGGATATTCCAAGCCGGCCCGATATGTAAAAGCGATATGGTTCATGACTCGGAGATTCATTGGCTTTGGTGTACCAACAAAAAATGCATTAAAAATTCGGAAATAATCATTTAAAGATGAAAGATTACTACCAACAAGTAGCCGATGAGGAAGCGTTGGAAAAATATTATGGGGATGAAGAGGAGTAATTATGAATGAATTAGTAAAGCGTTGGGCACAATGCCTGGATTATGAATCTTCTTTGAAGATAGTACAAGAGATTGCGGCACTGGCTGATTTACCAAAACCAGTGACTTATGAGCAATATTATTTGGTTTTGCTTCTGATAGATGTCAATCACCCAGAAGCTTATGAAAAAGTCGTTAACAATTGTTGATCGCTGATCCATACTCACAACATCTAACCCAGCTAAAAACCCAAGCCGTGGAAAAAACCTGCACGCTTTTCCGCAACCATGCAGGGGCTTAAGCCGCCAAACTGGATTTTGGGTAAGGGTTCTCACGCGCGAGCCTTTTATGACGCAGTAATACGCTCGAATATTTGCAAACAACGCAACGCGGTGGAGTGTCGGGAGCGCGTTTTGTGTAGAAAGCGTGCGTCCCCCACCAACCAGTTACAAACTTTCTCAAGAATTTATAACCGGTTACTTGACAATAAGATAACCGGTTGTTTACTATATAACCAGTTAACTAAATAGAGTAACCAGATATGCAAATAATGACGCCTCAAGAATACTTCAATAAAATCAATCCTCGGCGAAATCCAGAGGAAATAAAAGCAATATGTGAAGAATTGACGAACGCGCTATTTAATCCTTCAGACAAGCCCAAAACCCGCATAAACAAGCTTACACCCTACAACAAACTTATTCGTGCCATCCCTGACTCCGAATTGGTAGAAGGGGAAAATGCCTATATTCAAACAAAGATGGACGGAACACTCTGGAAGCGGCATTTACACTTCAAATACACCGGATTACAGGACACCCAATGGTATGGGGAAAATGGCATTAACGCAAAAACAGTTGTGTTAGACCGGCTTGAGAATCGTCGTGAAGTGAAAGTAGGACAATATCTGGAGACAACTTGTAAGTTATTGCTCTCAAACGATCCACATGAGTTGGCGGTTGGGCTGATTGCTGCCTCTGGTCGCCGTCCGGTAGAGATTTTAGCACGGGGTAGCTTCAAGTTGGCAACTGACCTACCAGAATATCTCAAACCCGGTTATTTCCTTACTTTCAAAGGTCAGGCGAAAAAGCGTGATTATGATATTCCTCTTGAAGAACGGTTAGAGTACCGCATTGGCGTGTTAGTGCCTGCTGAATTCTTCCTGGCTGCATTTAAACGTTTCCGGCTTTTGCCCTCTACAAAGGAATTGCTGGATTTGCTGAAAACAGAAACCAAAAAAGGAACTGATCCAGAAATCATTAACGACATGATCCAAAGCCGTCGCATCACTTCACTGTTGCGAGTGGTTAAAAGAGAATTCGCCAATTTCTTGCCTGCCCGATTTGGTGAAACAGAAGTCAATAACAAGTCTCTCCGAGCGGTTTACGTGCGGCTAATTACTGACCGCGACTGCCCTAAAAATATTGCCGATATGCTTTGGGCTAGCCGTGCGGTTGGTCATTTTGTTGATGAGAAAAATCCGGATGACAGCCAGTTGCGGCATCTGCTAACCACGCTGGGATACTCAGATTATTATGCTGAAGAGGAAGTTCCCTTCATGAGTGCCCCACAAAAGCCAAAGCCAGAAAAATCAGTAGCCGCCAGGGTTAGTGCTAGTGATTTCGAGTCCCTTAAAAAACTTCAGTCCAAATGGAATTTAGCTAATCAGCAGGCTGTAGTCCATCGTCTACTTAAATCTTTGGAAGAAACTGAGAATTTGAAACAGCAGTTATTAGAAGCCCAAGTCAAAATTACCCAACTACAACAGGAGAAACAACAAATGCGATCTGTACCACAACAACCACCACAAGGAGTACCACACGAAAAAGATTTGCAAACACTCGTGAGACAACTGATAGCTTCTGAATTACAGAAGATATTGCCCCAAGTCCAGCAAGAGCAAGGACAGCAACTTAAAGCAGTAGAAACACCACAGCCCCAAAGACAGACTAAGGCTAAGCCCCAGACACCAGAAATTGACTGGGAATCAGTACCCAGTGAAGAGTTAAAAACATCCAAGTCTAGGGGAGCCGCAGAAGAAAAAATACGGCGTTCCTTCTTGGCTATAACCAGTTACAATGACGCTCAACCTAGCAACTCGGACAGATGGGTGATAAATAACCAAGCATTGCGTCAGTTGTCGGGGTGCAACGGGATGCTGGTTAAAGACTGGATGGAGCGTCACCAGTTAGCGATCGATGATCACAATAACAAATATGTACTAGGGCAGTACCACAACAAAGGACGCGGTGACATTACACAGGTAATTAGCTGGTAATAAAGGCAGAAACCGTCAGCAGCGATCGCCAACCATAATGACCATAAAGCCCGTGATAACAACGGGCAACCTGACCCCGACCAGATGTGGGTAATCAACAACCAAGCCAGAAGCCAATTGTCGGGGTGTAATGGGATATTAGTGAGGGATTGGATGGAACGGCACAAACTGGCTATCGATGACCATAACAATAAATATGGCTTGGGCCAGTACCACAACACGCGGACGCGGCAACATTGTAGAGGTAATTAGTTGGTAAGAAAAACGCACGACTCAAGCCTGCCATATTAAGGTTTTTGACAAGAAAGGCACATCAGAAACATTGAGTACCCCTCTAGCTGTAAAATTTCTACACTTGGTACATACACGCTTTGTAGACATGACACGCACTGAGCGGGAATCAATTAACTTCAAACTCCCCAAACCCTTAACCGCAGCGCTACGCTTTGCTGCAAGAGAACGCAAAACTACAGCCACAGATTTAGTTATTCAAGGGCTGCATCACATTTTGGGCGATGTACCAGGTACAGAAGCGAGTGTAGAAATACGCTTGTACCAACTCGAAGAAGAGTTTTTTCGCCTAGCTTCAAGTCTCGGTGAGGGTAGCACAAACACCCTGACCGAACAAAGACTAACCAATTTGGAGGGGAAATTTGAAGCTTTGAGCAATCGACTGGCGCAATTTGAAGGAGCATTAATGCAGATGCAACACAGCCTCAACGCTTCAAAATCGCGCTATAAATCAAGCGGCTACCCCTATCAGTACAATTCGCAACCACCACAGTTGCAACCCTTTGAGGAAAAAGACCTGGCAATGCGGCTTAATACCAGTGTTTCAACGCTCCAAGAAAAACGCGCAACTCTTAGCGCCAAGGATTTTGAACTTTGGACTCGTGAGCGTGACCACAGTAAATATGCATGGCGTTTTAGTGAGAAAGACCGGCTGTACCATCCGATTAAATAAAAGTCCCCCCTGAGTGGTTTAATGGGGTAATAATTCAACATAAGAATGCCCAATGTTGAATGCTCCCACCACCCTCACCAACACCGAACTCGTTGACCTGTGGCTGCACGGCAAAAGTGCCAACACAGTTGACGGGTATCGTCGCTATGCTGAGCGTTTTTTTCGCCAGATTGGCAACAAACCTCTAAGTGAATGTACGCTCATGGATATCCAGATGTGGTCAATCACTCTTGGGGGGAGTAATAATTCCAAGCGTGTAGCAGTGGGAGCCATCAAAAGCCTATTTTCCTTTGCTAAAGAGTTAGGGGTAATATCGTCCAACTTGGGAATACTAGTTAAGTCCCCGACGGCAAAAAATCGATTGGCAGAGCGAATTTTAACCGAATCGGAAGTAACGGCTGTAATCAATAACACAACTACACCACGCGATCGCGCCATCATCCGCTTGCTTTACTTTGCAGGTTTGCGCGTGTCGGAACTTTGTGCTTTAAAGTGGCGTTCGCTGAAAGCGCGTGGCGAGGGTGGGCAGATAACGGTGTTTGGTAAAGGTGATAAAACCAGGGTGGTGCTAGTGGGTGCTGGTATTTGGCGCGAAATACAAGAGCTATTTGGCTATGCCTGTAAGGATGACCCAGTATTTGTTTCCGGTAAAGGGGGTCATCTGTGCCGGTCGATGGTGTTTCATATTGTGAAGAATGCGGCATTAAAAGCTGGGCTGGACGCTAATGTAAGTCCTCACTGGCTGAGACACTCTCACGCCAGCCACAGTTTAGATAGGGGTGCGCCGATTCACTTGCTGCAAAAAACACGCTTGGCATAGTTCGGTGGCGATTACTGAGATGTATTTACACGCAAAGCCGACAGATAGTAGTGGCTTGTACTTGCTGGATGATGAGGAGTAGGGGTGCGAACGCCAGAAATTATGGGTGTAAATTGACACCTATTTTTCTGTCAATATGGTTTGGGGGTAGGGAGTGCGTACGCGGGTTGGGGTATGGGGAATAACACCCCTTACCCTAATGCACAAATTGTCCAACAAGTTGTTGGAAAAATTTCCTGATTAAATATTAGTTTTTTTAAGAAATATTCATGTATTGTCAAAATCTAGTTTTTTCCCGTCACGCTATCCAACAGATGTTTTATCGTCGAATAAGTAAGAAGGAAGTAGAAGCTGTAATCGTTTATGGAGAAGTGATAGAAGAAAATCCTGATGATACACCCTTTCCCAGTTATCTAATATTTGATTTTGTAGAAGGTAAACCAATTCATGTTGTATGTTCTTACGATGAATCTACAGATACGGGATATGTGGTAACGGCTTATATTCCTGACAAAAATATTTGGTCAAATGATTTTAGAACTAGGAAGCCAAGATTATGAGATGTGTAATTTGCAAGCATGGAGAAACTAAACCCGGTTTAGTAACTGTGACTTTAGAAAGAGATGAATGTATTGTTGTCATTAAAAAAGTTCCAGCAGAAGTTTGTGATAATTGCGGGGAATATTATTTAAGCGATGCAATTACTGAACAAGTGCTAGAAAGGGCAGAAGTTGCTGTTAATAATGGGGCAGAGGTTGAGATTATTAGATATGCAGCCTAGTTTTGATTTGTGCAGCAGTCTGCTGCACAAATTATTTATGATAAATCTGCCACAGGTTGTGGCAGAAATTTCTTATTTGAATGATAGCTTTGATTTTGATTCCCTGTCGTCCAGCGATTCTAGACTTACGTGCTATTGGTGACACGATTGATTTGGTTAACTTAGCAAAGAAAACAGCAACGGTAGTTCTCAATGCTGTTCCCCCACGCGGTTCTCTAGCATTGGAGGCTACTGAAGCGATCGCCGCTTATGGCGTGACTGTTGCTCCTATCAAAATAGGACAGCGTGCTGCTTTTATTCACTCTCTGACCGCAGGACTGACAGCAAACGAATATGAGCCAGACGGTAAAGCTGCCGAAGAAATCCGACAACTTTACAAGTGGATATGTAAACAGCTTAAAATGTAAACATATAAACTTGTATACACGTCAACAAGTATTGTTATGGCTAAAAGAACGAAACTAGCAGCGGCTTTGCATTCGGCATCAGGAAAACCAGCTAAAACTGAGCCTAACCAGGCACAGTTGCAGCAGGTCGAAGCAGCAAAACCGGAGTTACCACCTAGCAGACAGGGTAAGAAGGCGATCGCAGGTCATTTTGACCCTGCGGTGTCTAAGCAGCTTAAGCAGTTGGCGTTGGAGCAAGATACAACCGTCCAAGCCCTATTGGCTGAGGCTTTGAATGATTTATTTGAGAAGTATGGTCAGAAAGCGATCGCTTAATATAGAAATAACTGGTTAGATTAACTGGTTACATTTTTGGTGTAGAAAATTGTGTAGAAAACATCGTTAAATTTGGCTTATCCGTTTTTTTAAGTTTTGTAAACTCTGCATTTGGCATTTGAACGGGGAGCGTTAATCGTTGCACCCTTTCCTGAAAAACAGCGAGGCGCTTCATCAAATCCGGAAAAACTGCGGTGCCTATAGGCGCAGTTTCTTGGTTTGGCGTCATGACTGGTTGCGGAAAAATCGCCCCATTACGAGAAATTACCAGGTTTTAGGCGCGGATCTCGTGGGGCGATTTTTCCGACTCTTATGCAGATTTTTCGCTTGTTTTTACCCAACCTCGGATCAGTTTTTCTTCCAAGCTTCTTCTAAAAGCCCATTGACAACTGCCTTACAGCCTTAACTTGTGACAAATGGTTTCACTGCCCTAATTAACAGGACTTGCGATTTTGTCGGTGCAGTAATAGTCAAAGAAGCTTCTATACAAATAGTAGGTTCTATAATCTGCGTAAGCAGACTATTATACTAATAAAATTTTGTTTATTTTTATATTGACGGAGAATAAAATTTATCAACTTACTCTCTGATTGATTATTCTGATATCTAACCACCTATTAATGTGCTTTCTGGGATCTAAAAAATATGTGTTTTAGATTAATTTCGTTGTAATAGATGGTTTTTACGACTATTTTCTACTATGCTTGAACTATCAAAAATTATCTAATGTTTCATATAAAAATACAGAATATTAATTTACAAAGAGTTTTGTTTTTTTTAGTCATATTTTATACAAAAATACCAGATTTGATTTGATGAAAATTATCTGCAAATTCAAGCTTTTTCAAAGAATACAAGTGGAAAATATTACTGTATATTTTTTTTGCCTAATATTTTCTGTCAATTCGCCGTATGTATAAGAAAAACAAAATTTTAAATTATTAAACATGGTTTTGTAAAAGCATTTTGCGCTATTGTTTGAAATGGCGTTTGTTTAAGGAAAGCACAAAAGAGAGTAAGCACACAGATTTTCAAATTATCCTTACTAACAAAACTTGCTCTTCGATCAACATTATTATTGGCTTGCTATGCGGGTGATTTTTCTTGATTCAACCCTTGCTTTGCTATGTCTATTTTTATTTACCAAGATTTTTGTCTTAGTAGAAATTACACACATAGTATTTTATTTATCTTTATGTCTGCGGCTTTTACTTGAAATTATCCTATTCGATTATCTCATTTGATGATGTATCAGATGTATCAATTAAATTATCCTCTTATTTGCTAATCCCAGTGATTTTTTCTCCCTTGTGAGAAATCCGGGTTAAGAGGACTTAACCTGGTCGCATTGGCTGGTCTTTCTCTTGACGCTCAGTTGCTTGGATACCCGTCATTTCATCAATAGATATAGTGCGTTCTCCGTTTTGGTAACGTTCGTTTGAGGAGAAAATGTATGATCATACTTTTGAGTCAAGGCCAAATAAGTATCTTGAATCAAGGTAAGCTCGAAGCTACTGCTGGTATTCTTGTAGTCGATAGTAACAGAAGGATGGTGAGCTTGAATCGAAAATTTATAGAGATGTGGAGACTTCCTCAACCCATTATAGTTTCACAAGATGAGGATCAGGCATTAGAGTTGGTCTCTAAACAAGTTGAAGATACCGAAAGCTTTCTTAAGAGGATTCAAGAAATTTACACACATACAGAATTAGAGATTTATGACACTATTAAATTAAAAGATGGTCGAATATTTGAGCGCCATTCGCAGCCTCAATACTTAAAATCTAAATATGTAGGAAGAATTTGGATATTTCGTGAGATGACAGAGTGCATTTTCTCAAAAAAATTATTGCTATTGAAAATCAAATATTACTCTTTCCCGTTCATTATCTAGTCAGATAATTTGTTGAGAGGCTCTTATACCAATTCTTTGTGAGCTTGCACAGAATCTTGAAGTCTAAAATCCTTACTGAATGATTGTTGACCAAACGAGTGGTGTTAATCCTTCTGACATTCCTAACCATTTTAAAAATGGGCAGAAACCTTGATTCTCAAATTTATTTTTCTCTTTTTTTCGATTCTTGTTACTACATATGGCAGTATTAGAGTAACTAAAACATTTCCGACTGTTAAAATTTGTCTTTTTCTCAAACCATGCCTATGAGTTTCTGGGTACCACCAGCCTTGGGTTCGAGTTATTGCCGTATTAAGAGCTTCCTGAAATTGGGAAAGATTATATAAAAATAAGGCGATACATTGACCCGTGCTCAACAAGCGCTGCGCCTCTAATTTTTTGTTCACTCTCTTTAAAATTCGACCATCCCATTCCCGAACATTAGTTAATTCTAAAAGTTTCGTAACCTGAACTTCAAAATCTTTCAACGATTTGGTTAAATCTAAAGTTGCGTATATATTTTTTTCCATTTTGGTAGCATTCCCTCTCTCAAAACTATACTATTGCTAATGGGGAATTCTACCTTTTTTCGTGCCTTTTTTAGTATTAATGCTAATTGACATGTAGCTAATATTTTTTTGTACCGAGAAAGAAGATTAGCGATCTCTCTCTTTTTGGATTCACCTCACAAAATCGCATTGCTCCTGTTAAAGTCATCACAGCCATAACTTGTTTTATGCTTATTGCCCCAATAACTGTAACCTTCGCTCCTCGGTAAAATTATACCCGTTGATGCACTCACATTAGTGTACCTCATTTACCTGCAATATGCTGTATCTCTTGGTAAGGAGGAATAAGTAATCTTAATATAAAATGATATTATATTAGTAATGACTTCTACCTATCCATATGATAATGCCCGCTCCGAGTAGGCTCCCGATTATTGTTGATACCTCTGCACCAATAACAATTAATGCTCAGATTGCTGAGCAGATTAAACTATTAATTGCTATGGGAGAACTACAGCCGGGCGAGCCTTTGCCAACTGTTACTCAATTAGCAAAACATCTGGGAGTAAACCACAATACCATTGCGGCAGTCTATAACTATTTAATTGAAACTGGTTATCTAGTAGCCACTAGAGGTAAAGGAACTTTTGTTGCTCACACCCAAGCTGTACAGAATATTATTATCCACAAAGAATGTTACAATCTGCTAGGTGAAGCCTTTAGTGCTGCGACAATAATTGGATTATCTCCATCTGAATTTAGTGCAGCTGCTTACGCACAAGCCGTGAGATTGAATCGGCATCAAGTACCATCTTTAAAGTTAGTATTTGTAGAATGTTTGCAACATAGCATAGATGTATGTGAAGCCATTCAATCAGAAATAAAACAACATTTGTTGTTTCTCCATTTGGAAAACTTAAGGGCTAATCAGCCAAAAGCCTTGAAAGAATTTTTGGCTGCTAACCTTATAATCACGACAGCGCAACATCTATGGGAAGTTGCTCAAATAGCTGCTCCCGAACAGGAAGTGATTGGCGTTAATATTGAACCAGACCTGCAACTCCTAACACAAATTTCATCAAAACCTCGTAACGCTTTAATGCTGCTTGTTTGTCAAGAAGAAGCCTGGAGTGAAGAGATTAAACAGATGATACAAAAGGCTGGAATTTCCCACATAAACTTTCAAACCGTAGGTTTGGAGTATCTTCAGCAAAATCGCCAACTTTTGGAGCAGGCTGATGCGGTCTGCGCTTCAAGAGAAGTAGAGGACTATGTACGTCAGTATAGTCCTCAACCGGACAAGGTAATGGTTTTTAATTTCAGGCTTGATGAAACTAATATGTCAGTTTTGAAAGCTCGCCTAGCTGCAATTCAGTTGGGGATATGACAAAGAGAGTGAAAAAATTTTCGGGTTTTCCCAAGGGATAAAGTGATCGCAACTGCTGTGCTAGGTGAGCGCGATCACTTTTGCCGTTTTCCCTAAGCTGAAGTTTTTTTTGAGAAAACGCCCAAAAGAATTGCAGCTACAGCGTTTTGGGTCTAATCCGACTTCCGACAGTCTTCCTTTAAATCCTTTACAGCAAGAAATTATTAGTTTGCTTGAGCTGTCAACCCCCTTCGGGGGAATTCAAAATTCAACGCCCGCAAAATTCGCTCATTACAATCCCCACGGATAAATCCGCTTTCTTGAAATAATGATAATGATGCTGCGCTTTTTTATACCTCCATTCATCAATGAAGGGGCTTGAAACCGTTGCTCCAATCCAAACTAAAATCCAAAATTCATACAATTCAAAAATGTAGGAATTGGGGTATTAACCCAAGTTGCTAGTTATTGATTCAGGCGATCGCAAAAGCAATAAAATCCTCGTATTACACCGTAAGTGTAAACAACGGATTGGGTCTGGATCAACGGTGTATTACATGGTTGTGGTGAGGTAAAAGGTATGTGTTGTTTTAAGCAACGGCTAGTGCAGCAAATCATGATGTTCTGGTTTGGGCGTGAGGTATACCATTTAACCAAGAAACGATGCGAACAACATTAATACTGACTGATTCTCATCATATTCTATCTTTGGGAGGATTTACAAATCTGGTTTATCACTTAAAACTATTTAAATAGTAATGTAATACTAGCTTTCTAGCATAGTAAACAAATTTAAGAGGTGCAAAATGAACAACTCTGTAGTTACTCAACTTCTTCGGTCTGTTCAAACCTATATGCCTACAGGTCTCAGTCTTTTTGTGAGCGATCAGATACTTGCCGATATGCCTTATAAGTCCCAAGTACTACTAAAGCCACGGGGCACTACTGATCAGGGCTATAGAGAAGATTAATTCTCCTCATGGTTACGCTGAGGATGAAGTTTAATTAGAGAACGACAAAGCAGTGTTCAGCAGTGTTCACTGCTTTGTAGCTCTAGTAAGGCTTTCCAGCAAAGTGGCACTAGTACTACAGTTGTAGATACGTTAGTGTGAGACAAGAGTAAACGACTAATGGTTTACTTATTTTGATGATGAGTTTTTTAAATAAAGGTTTCGCGCTTCCACAAAAAATTTTATTGTAAAAGGTCAATTATATGATTTCATTTTTTATAAAATGGGATGACTTGGATAAACCCTGGATGAGGCATCAAGATTGCTGGTCATTTGGGACAAGTTTTATACAACCATTCAAAAACCCTGTCATTGAAGCGTTCCTTATTATTGGAGTTTATCGGCGGCTAGTGGTTGTCAGGGAACGGCTTACAGAGTCATCGTTATCTGAGCATGACTTCAAAGATGGGTATCCAGAGCTTCATGTTTCACAAAATGAATACGATAGATTGGCAGATAACATTAAGCGCTGGCCTCTGGAGTTTATCACTGTAGAGATAATCCAAAGTCAAGCTAAACCAACTATTTACACAGCCGAGCTTCAAGCAGGAGAATGGGGTGTGGCGCCTGTTTATTTAATATCTACGGAAGATGCCATCGTTTGTGATTGGGATATAACCAAGCTGTACTCATTTATAAGTATTGACTCTTTTGATCTGATTGAGGCAGCATTTTTCCTATCTGGCTTAAATCCTTATAACTCCAAAACTCTTTTTAAATGTATTAGGGTACTAACAGAGCGTTCCAAAGCCATCTTGAGCAGAAAAAATTGTCAGATAAATTATCCGGAACCTGCGCCTACTGTTCTTCCACATGCTTTAAAAGATAAAAATCATGCTGAAGTAACTCGTTGTTATAGGGAAATATTATCCGCTTCACTAAGACGGTGGTCTCCTATAGGTGGCGATAATAATTTTGCTTGCGAACTCAGCGGTGGATTGGACTCTGCTAATGTTACCGCAATAGCAAGAACAGTTTTTAGATATCCTGTTTCTACCTATGGAATGCTTTTAGATGGTGAAATTGGCAAACAACAATCGCATCGGAGACAAGAATTTACTCAAAAATTCCAGACTTCAGATCATATAATAGATGCCATTAAATTTCCCCCACTGCTTCCAGGAGGTAGCCGATTACAGCGAAAGACAATAGGACCATACGATGAACCGTATAGTGAGGCTCTTGAGTCAATGCTCTCTGTCGCTGTTTTCAATAATCACCTAATTATTCTTACTGGTATTGGCGGAGATGAGCTAGTTCTACCAGACTCTTTTGAAATAGAAAACCTTAAAAAAGCTAGCGAAAGTAAGCAGCGCCTGCGAATCAGATCTCTCCTTGAGACAACTAGCTACATGACTGCTTTTGCTCGTGCAGTCTGTTTAGATGATGAGATAAGCTCACAAGCCGCCCCCAAAACAATAATTCCAGAAACAGCTTTAAAAGCTTCTCAAACAAGAGCACCTGTGTTTCTACGAAAAGGTATTTGGCCCATCAATCCGCTTTGCACCCCAGAACTTGTACGCTATTGTCACACCCTTCCACCTACCTGGCGTGCAAAGAAACGTTTACATCGCGAGCTTCTTTTAGAAAATGGCATTTCTAATGGGACTGTAAATCCGCAACTACGAGAGAATTTTTCTGGACTAATGACACATGCAATGTCTATAACGTCGCGTTCTTTAATACAAAAGTTGTTCAGCAATTTGCTTTTATCAGAATTGGGACTTATAGATGGAAAAAAAATAAAAGATGAATATGATAATTATATTAATAATAAATCAATTTGCACCCCCGGAATATTTTACGATATATGTGTACTTGAATTAACTATAAGATGCATCGCCGGAGAAAATTTTATTTGAGCAATTTCTAAGAAATCATTTTTGATTCTTCAGTACTTGTTATGCCAAACTAATAAAATAAATGCCAATTCAATAAGCATCTTACTCGGAAATTTTCAAAGTTTCTCAATCCATATCTAGAACGTTTAATTAGTTTAAGCTTGTTATTAATTCCTTCGACAATACCACTTGTTGTTCTCTTGTCAAAGTAAGCAATTATTTCATCAAACCAACGAATAATAGTGTTGTTGCTATTTGGGAAATATATTTTAGCTCTCGATAACCACATGCTTAGTTTAAAGACTCCCGTATACCAATCATTAGTCTTATTAAAAATTTTTCTAATCTGAATCATTTAGTTCATGCATTACTTTCAGAACAGGAGATAGATTTTTAACTTGGATAAGTTTATTCATTTGTTCCTCATTTAAGTTATCTTCATTTTTAAATAGAGGGTATTTACTATTCTTCAATCCTGATAATATTTTTTCGTATTCAGCTTTATCTGATGCTAATTTTGCTTTTTTAATTAGCTCTTCTATATTTCGTTTTTCTCTTTTTCTTTGTGTATCTAGAGAGCCGGTCTAGTAATATATATTGCCCACTAACCCTAAAAGCTCTTGCCTTTACTAGAAAAGGGTTTCCGGATTTCAATCAATTTTATTCACGGGTATTGCATTTAAACTGTCGTCTATTTATTTCTAAAAATACTTGTTGCTCTCCAAATTGCAAATTTTTGACTATATATCGATGATTTTGATGTAATCTATAATTTTTTGTTCCACAACGAGGACAGATACTTTCCTTATTGGTTGACTCGAACTGTAAAATTATTCCAATTTCTTGATATTGCCTATGTAAGATAACTTTTACACCTTTTAGATTGAGCAGTTCTGTCAGCAGTTTAATTTCCTTTTTTGAGGTCATGGCTGCAAATACATCCTCAAATTACTATGGTTATAATTACAACCAACAATAAATCAGGACTATGAGTCAACCCTATCAAAGCTTTTGGTCATTATTTGATACAGTTATTTATTTTTATTTACTTGCTTCACTATATTTTTAGCATACTAGGTACTGAAGAACCTAATTTTTTAGCAGGGGTTAACCGATATATCAATTTTAGTCTAATTATGAGTGTTATATTGATATAAAAATTATTCTAGATTGCGTTATAATTCGGATGCTTATCAATAATATTTATAGAAATTTGCGCGTTATTAAAAGACTTTTGCCTTATTTATGGCCCCAAGGTCAAACCAAGTTACGCGTTAGAGTTGTCCTAGTCGTTTTATGCCTAATAGCGAATAAAGTAGCTTCTTTATACGTTCCCATCATTTACAAGCAAGCAGTTGATGTCCTTACACATAAGAGTACACATACGGTTGGGGAATTGACCTTCACTTTGCCAGCAGTACTCATTCTCGCATATGGCTTAGTAAGGATTTTCTCCTTTGTATTCTCCGAGGCACGCGACGCTATTTTTGCTAAAGTTGCTCAGCGTACAGTGCGGGCAGTCACTCTAAACTTGTTCCAACATTTATATAAACTTTCTTTGCGTTTCCATCTAGAACGCCAGACTGGTGGAATAACTCGCTCGATCGAGCGCGGGACGACTGCAATAAGAACCTTATTGGCATATGTATTATTTTACATTTTGCCCATCGGGTTTGAGATCCTGATAATCACACTGATATTGTGGAGATGGTTCAATATTCTGTTTGCAATGATCACACTGTTGATGGTATTGAGTTACATTGCATTCACCTTGACTATAACCAAATGGCGTCTCAAATTTCGCCGAGAAATGAACAAGCAAGATACCCTTGCTACCACCAAGGCTGTGGACAGCCTGCTCAATTTTGAAACTGTAAAATATTTTGGTAACGAAGAACACGAGGCTCGATGCTACGACATTGCTCTCGATGGTTATGAGCGGGCCTCTGTCAATAGCCAATTATCACTTGCTTTTCTCAATATTGTTCAGGCAATCATTGTTTCATCTGGTTTAACTGTCATTATGCTCATGGCAGGATATGGCATTTTTAATGGAACCATGACAGTTGGTGATTTTGTGCTGGTTAATACCTATATACTTCAGATTGCCGAACCGCTCAATTCCTTTAGCTCTATCTACCGTGGAGTAACTGAGTCTATAGTGGATATGAGTCAGATGTTTTATTTATTAGACCAAGAGGTGGAGGTCAAAGACAAGCCTAATGCGCCAGCAATTCAACTGAATGGAGGTAAGATAAAGTTCCAAAATGTTACTTTCGGCTATGATTCACGTCGTCCAATTTTGAAGGACTGCTGCTTCACTGTACCTACAGGAAAAACGGTGGCTATTGTCGGTGCTTCTGGTGGAGGTAAATCTACTATTTCTCGTCTCTTATTTCGGTTTTATGATGTAGATGATGGATGCATTCTGATTGATGATCAGGATATAAGGGATGTATCGCAAAAAAGCCTTCAGGCAGCAATAGGTATAGTTCCACAAGACACTGTTCTTTTTGACGATACAATATACTACAACATTGCTTATGGATGTCTCACAGCCTCTCCCTACGAAGTTGAACAGGCGGCTCGCTTAGCCCATCTCCATGACTTCATCCTAACTTTACCAGATGGCTATCAGACTAAAGTTGGTGAGCGTGGTCTCAAACTCTCTGGTGGAGAAAAGCAACGAGTAGCCATAGCACGCACAATTTTGAAGCGTCCTCACATATTTGTATTCGATGAAGCCACCTCAGCACTTGACATTCATACGGAACGAGAAATTCAAACAAACTTACGCGAGGTCAGCAAAGGTCGAACCACAATAATCATCGCTCACCGACTTTCAACTATCGTTGATGCTGATAAGATTCTGGTTATGGAGAAAGGCAGTTTTGTTGAATATGGAAATCATGACGAACTGATGTCGTTCGGTGGAAAGTATGCAGAAATGTGGAATCGGCAACAGAGACCGACTACTGTCGATTAACACGCTTGTTGGTTGGCGTAGATATAGCGTAGATGTTGTTGGCGAATTAATGAGGGGTCAGACACCACAGAGGATTGGTGTCGAGTTTCACATTAACTGACCTCGATTCCGAATTAACTGACCGCTCTTAAATTGTGTGAAATCGATGTGGGAGAGGGATTGAGCGAATTTTTGGGGTTAAGGCTCAAGCAGCGAAAAAATACTAAATTAAATGACCGATTCGATTGGTTCTTTCCCAATGAATGGTGACTGGGGACGCTTGGCACTCCGGCGGACGCTTGGGGAACTAGTTACAGTAACGCTCTCGCGCCATCAACCACAGCCACCAGATAAGGGACTTCCAAAGAATAAATTAATCAAAAAATTCAATAATTCATACTTAAAT